>CAZCHS010000062.1:1619-19222 GCA_964498725.1 uncultured bacterium
AAATAATGATCAGGGTTATTTTCATATCAGTTCCTTTCTCTGTCCTCTGGCTTGAAAAAATACTGATGTAACTAATTCAATGATAAATCCATAAATCATGCCCATTATTAATGTCGCCATCAAAAGGGCGGGTTGTTCCAGTAATGGCGTTGCCATGGGAATACTGGTTAGAAAACCAATCAGAACTCCATGCTGCCACCATTTCATTTTCAAGGCGCTGATACCAATCGTGAAGCCCATCAGAGTGCGACCAGTCAAAATAGAGAGTTTTATGCCTAAAGATACCGGTTGCGCCGGATCACTGCTGGCCATACCCATACAAATTAATCCACAGATTAATCCTACAATTGTTGCGATTAAAATTCTTTTTGAAGATGTCATCTTTCCTCCTGTTTTTAATTATTTCAGGTAAATTTAGACTAAAGGATTGACAACTGTATGTCAGGATAGTGAAAAAAATTTAGAAATTTTTTATTTTGAGGATATCACGGTAGTAATCATATAGTTTTTGCACCACATTATGGTAATCATGAACCTGCTCCACCCACTTTCGGCCCTGCCGGCAATATTGCCAGAGCAATTCAGGGTCTTCAATGAGACGAACCAATTGTTCTTCCAGATCCGATTTATGGGCATTGATGAAGGGGTGATCGGGAATGAACTTCTGAAAATCTTCATTCATATAAGTCACACTGGCGATACCCATGGAGAGGGATTCCAAAGAGTTCATACCATAGCCCGGCGCGTGGTCAGTGATCTGGTCAATGTAAATGTCAGCCTGACTTTTTAAGTCCAGCACTTTTTTGTGAGGCATATTCTCGATGAAAATGAATTTTATGTTATGGGATTTTTCCAGTTTTTCACAGACTTTGATTATCTTATCCGAGCCTTTCACCTTGCGGTTGGTAGTGGCATGGCAAATGGTGATGCGTTTGTTTAGGTTTTCCCTGGGCTGATAAGCGTGAACGTCATAGGGTAAGAAAAGATAATGAATATTTGGATGTCTGAATGTCAGGTCCAGTTCATTGGTGAGATTGAGATCGCTCAGTTCATCCATTACCGGGATCACGCCCCGATTGCGCATATCCTGTCCGTGGTAATGGCAAACGATTTTTTTACCGGCGCTCTTCATCTTTCTGGCAAACTTTGCATTCCGGAAAAAATCAGTGCCCCACTCAAAATGAACCACATCAAAATCTGTTAGATGATATTTTTTAATGGCCTTATTGATAATGGGTTTCCATAATTGCTCCCGCAATTTAAACAGTGCTTTTTGCCAGCCGGGTGGATTCCAATAGGGTGGATTCCCCCCCAAATCCTGCCAGGGGTCTTTTTTTTCGACATTTTTCAGAAACCACAACCGAAAATTGATATACCGGCTGCTGGAGGATAAAAAAGGCAGATTCAGACAAATATCTTCTTCATACCCTCCGGAAGAGGGAAAAAAAGTGACATAGCGGCAGGTGTGGCCATTGGCTTCATGGGCCTTTTTCCAGTAGGTCAGTGTTCCGACTGTATTTTCCGGTGAAATGTAGAGTATTTTCATGAATCAAGAACCTCGTCATAAATACCAAAAAGTTTCGTTTCCATCATTTTCCAGTTGTATTTTTGCTTGACTGCTTGATGGCCATTCTTTCCCATTTCCTCTGCTGATTTCGGATTATTTAATAGTTGAATAATGGCATTGGCAATGGTCTTTGGCGTGACAGGATCCAGGAGAATGCCTGCCCGGTTCTTTTTTACAAATATTTCTGTTGAGGGAACTTTCGCGGCGATGACCGGAATTTTGCAATACATATATTCAAAAGGTTTGATTTGAATCGAGCGTTTAAAAGATTCATTTATAGCCATTGACGCTAATCCCATGTGAGCGCTTTTCATGATTTTTGGTACCTCGCTGTAGGGAATAGCAGATTTTAGAATAACATGATTCTCAAGATCATATTTGTCGATTATTTGTTTAAGTGTTTCGGCAAACCAGTCGGCAGCATTCCCCAGCAATATTAATTTGGCAGAGGGAAATTTTTCTTTTACATAACGCATGGATTCAACCATAATATCGATGTTTCTGGCAGTCGAAATCTGGCCGGGATAAAGTATTAAGGGCTCTTTGGATTTTTCAACAATATCGGTGTCAAAATGGGATAATAAAGGAAAATTGTAAATCAACTCAACTTTCCGTGAAAAGGGTCTAAAGCCCTCGGCCACCCACGGGGTCACTGTAATCACCCGATCAACAAATGCAGACCCAATCCATTCTATAGCCTGTGCTGCGAAAGCAATAGGCCATATATAGTATTTTGGTCGCCTGGTGAATTCCATAAAATAATGGTAGATTGTTTCGTGCGCATCATAGATAACTATCTTATTATATCTGAATTTTAGCCAGATGAAATAGGGCAGCAATTCAAATTCATGTAAATGATAAATATCTGCGTTAATATCCCGGGCTAATCGGTAAGCCCGGTTGAGATTTTTAAAAAACCGGCCTTCTTTGAAAAGATGAAATTTAACGCCGTTTTTTGAATTGACAGACATCCGGTCGGGGGCGATCAAACTGACTTTGGTGAATTTTTTTGCCAATGAGGAACATTCTTTATAAAAAATTCTGTCGTCCAGCGGGTTGTGTCCTACAGTTATATGGCAAATATGTGGTTCAGGATTATTCAAAAAATACCATCCTTTTTTACCGCCCTATAAGCCTTTTTAGCAATCGCAACTCATCCGGATTAAAAAAGTTCATGAATTTCAAAACCAATGGAATCAGCGCCACAATCACTAATTTTACCGGCAGTGACGGTTGAAAATAGTAGACACCAAAACCAATACTCAATAATATCAAAAAGAGGGAGGCGACCCGTTTATACTCATAGTGTACTTTGAACAATTTTTGGGATGTAAGATAAGTAAGAAAAACCAGGCATGCGTAACTGATCACCATGGCATAACCCGGCCCCATAATACCAAATTTAGGAATGAAAAGATAATTGAGCCCAACATTAAGCGCCGCCACAGTGATTGTGATCATGGCCAGATATTTGGTCTTTTTCTCGAAATAAAATCCAGGCAGCAAAACCTGGTTGATACCAAAAAAAACATAACCCAATAAAATAAATGGGACGATTTTGACACCGGATTGATATTCCAGACCCACCAAATAAATATCACCGATATGAATACCGGCGATGTTCTGAATAAAGGCGGTGAGAATAACCCAGGCGCCCAATGCCACCACAATAAAATAGGTCATGACGCGGCCGAAAAGTTCCCGCGATTCTTCCTTTTTGCCCTCCTTCAGAAAAAAGGGTTGCCAGGCATAATAAAAACCGGTGGAGATCAGCAGCATAAAAATCCCTAATTTGTATACCGCGCTGAAGGTGCCCACTTCATGCAGCCCCAGAAATTTTTCAAGAATGACACGATTCCACATTTCCATTGCCGCAACCGCCAGTCCCGATGGGACAAAGGGAATGCCGAACAATAATAGCATTTTTGCGATTTTTAACGAGAACCGGAATTCGATCTTTTTGGCCATTATGAAAAAAAGGATCATTGCCGTAAGAAATGAGACGATCAGGTTACTTCGGAATATTCCTATAATCCCTTGTTTCAAAACCGCGACGAATAAGATATTCAGGGATAGAGTAAGGATCACATTGATTAAACGGACGCCCATAAACATCATTGGCCGCCGCTCCTGCCGTAGATAGGCAAAAGGCACTCTGGCAATACAGTCAAAAAAGAGAATGACTGCCGCGTAAGTGAAAAAATGATGGTATTCCCGGTCGGTTAAAAATTTGCCCGCCAGCGGATGCCTGATCAGGTAGATGATAAAACTAAAAATCAAACTGGTAATAAAGGCCATTCCCATGGCTGAGGAAAGTATTGTGGTTTTGTCTTCTTTATCATTTTCATGGCTGTAAAAGCGCATAAAGGCCGAATCCAGGCCGTAATTATAAATATGATTCATGAAAGCGAGAAAGGTGAAAATGAGGGCCGCCAGTCCGTACTTTTCATTGGGAAGAATGTTGGTGTAAACCGGCAATAACAGAAAAGTCACCATCCGGGTGGCAATTGTACCAACCCCGTAAACCAGGGTCTGTTTTGTTAAGGATTTTATTCTGTCTATCATTTCCCCTCTTTTGTCCTGATTGTTGGGCTACCGGTCTGACTTACAATTGACAGATGAAGGTATCGCGCAACACACCACTGGAGCCAAAGCCTTCTTTGAAACGGCCCAGGCCAAAGTTGGGTTCCATATTGACCGTAAAAATCCCAAAATCCAGGTACTGAAATCCCTTTTCAATGGAATCTTTGATGATATGATAAAATAATAAATTGACCCCGCGATATTCCTGCATGGATTCTTTGTGGCTGATATAAAAGGCCAGGGTTACTTCCGCGTTGCAATCGAACATCACCACACCGGCCACCAGATCGTCTTTCACATAAGCGCCAAAAAACCGGATCTTGTCCGGATACATATTTTTGAGAATGATCAGTTCATCAAGAGTGTGAGTCGGTTGAACATTATGCCGGATTTTAAGATTCTTTTTTAAAATTTCATAAAAGGCTGCATAGTCCTCAGTTTGGCGAATTTCAACCCCCAGTTTCTGTGCTTTTCGGAAGGCGGTGCGGTTGGTCCGTTTAAATTTTTTGATATTGAGTTCAATATCCTTTTCCAATTGCACAATACTTGAGACCTCCCGTTTGAGATAGGTAAAGCCTTTTTTTAACATGGCAAAATCAATGTAATTGGATAGCCGGCGTTCATAAATAATTGGC
This sequence comes from uncultured bacterium, assembly GCA_964498725.1. GTDB lineage: Bacteria > Fidelibacterota > UBA2242 > UBA2242 > JAFGTP01 > JAFGTP01. The sequence continues at coordinate 6,405 of CAZCHS010000062.1, forward strand.
GGCAGGGTCATCACGATTTGCTCAAATTTATGGGATTTGGCGAATTTGATAAGGGCATCCACCAGGTTATAGGCCTGTCGTATTGATAACCCCTCTTCGTATACAAAGCCGCCGTAACTGGCGCCGCGATGGGAAAAGAGGGTTTTCTTGCCATTATAATTGACGTTCACCGCCGGGAATACAGAGAACAACCGGTTTTTTTTATAAAATTCCACAGAATAATCTTCAAACCGGTCGGGCGGATGATAGGATAAAAATTTACGGGTATGAAACATGGTGCCGTTGACGCATATATCAACAAACTTGTCCCATTGTTTAGTATTATTTCGATCAAATTTATTGTAAATAAAAGCCATTGATCTCCTTCAATTACATTTTCAGTAATTTATCATTTTCCACGGGGGAAACAAAATAAAAAGATTGAGGTTGAGGTTAAGATTGAGGTTAAGGTTGAGGTTGAGGTTAAGTGTTGGTAATGATTTTAATTTCAAGGATCGCCCGCTCATTGGCTTTGATTACGATGAATTTTTTGTTGCCAAATACCAGGGATTCGCCTTTTTTGGGGATACGCCCGTAATATTCCAGAAAAAAACCGCCAACAGTATTATAATTTCCTTCCGGAACAGAAATTTTGGTCTGGCTGACAAATTCATCGATTTCCATGCTGGCCTTGACAAAGATTTCATCATTTTTTTCAAAGTACTGACGGTCGGAAAAGCCGTCATATTCATCTTCGATCTCTCCCACCACTTCTTCCAGAATATCTTCGATGGTGACAATGCCTTCAGCGCCGCCGTATTCATCAACTACAATTGCCATGTTTTTACGGCTTTTTTGCAATTCCTCCAGCAGTTCCGCCGCTTTCATGCTCGTGGGCACAAAAAGCGTAGTCCGTACAAAGGGAGTGATTTTTTTGTTTTTATCCACATCCAGCAAATCAAAGGAATTAATAATGCCGATGATTTTATCCACGCGTTTGTTGTAGACCGGGAGCCGGCGATGCTTGCTCTGTTTGACAATATTCGCGGCGTGCTCCACTGTTGCTTTGGAGTCCACCCCTATGACGTTGATCAGTGGCACCATTACCTCATTGATGGTGATCTCATTGAAATCCAGCACCCGGCTGATCATGGTTTTTTCACCGGGTTTGACGTCGCTTTGGTCGTAGCGCATCTCCATGATCTGTTGTAATTCTTCTTTACTGACGAAGCTGTTTTCCGATTGGTTTTGGGATTTACCGGAAATCAGTGTGGTCATGCCTTTGGAAATGAAGGTAAATAAAAAAACAATGGGATAGAAAAGATATAAAAATATCAACAAAACATAGATTATTTTGGGGGTGATCTCATCAGACAATTGCTGGAAAATCGATTTAGGCACAATTTCTGAAAAAATCCAGTTGACAGCAGTGATAACAACAACAGAAAGTGGAATTCCCTTGGGACCCATCACACTATAAAAGACACCGGCTGATACTGTCGTACTGGTAATCGTCGCCATATTGGTTCCCAGTAATGTGGTACCCAGGATTTTCTCCGGTTTTTCCAATAATTTTAAAATGAGTTTTGCCGAGTGGCTACCTTTGCGGGCATTTTCCTTGAGGCGCAATTTATCAATGGAAACCAGTGCGATTTCACTGCCGGAAAAAAAAGCTTCCATAATGACACAAAGAACTATGATGGATATTCCTAAAGATACACTCATCGCTTTATTTTCAACCTGATTTGTTCAATTTTGTTGTTTTTGATTTTTTCCACCTGAAACTGAAAATTTTGAAAATTAATAAAGGCGTTTTTCTCCGGCAATTTACCAAACAGTGTAAAGACAAAACCACCGATGGTTTCCATGCCTTCATTGTTCAGATTGCTGGCGAAAACTTCGTTGAATTCGTCCAGCAGCATTTCGCCGGAAACAGTATAAATATTTTCTGAGATTTTTTTGTAATGTTTGGCGGCCATCTCAAACTCATCATAGATCTCACCGAATATTTTTTCCAGCAGGTCCTCAACAGTGACCAGACCGGTGACACCACCGTATTCATCCAGGGTAATGGCGACGGAAATTTTATTGTTTTTTAGATTTTTAAATAGTTCATCAGCCCGCATATTTTCCGGCACGAAATAGGGCGGGCGCAAAATCGATTCCAGAGTAGGCTTTGAGTCTTCTATTTCTGTCTGGGTCAATCCGATCAGGTCTGTTGTAAAGAGCAATCCCTTGATATTATCCATATCTCCGGCATAGATCGGTACAGCAGAATAATGCACTTTTTTTACTTCGCGGACGATCTCTGATATGGTCAGGGTGTCAGGAAGTGAAAATATATTGGAACGCGGTGTCATGACTTCGGTCAGAAGCGTATCGCCGAAGTCAAAAATATTATTGATGTATTTCTTGGCCGAACTGTCTATCAATCCCTCCTGTTCACTTTCATGAACCAACTCCTTAACCACATCTTCTGTCAGAATATTGGTCTGCCGGGCTCTTTTGCGAATTAACAGGTTCACGATCATGTCGGCAATATGTTTAATTACCCAGCGCACCGGAGTGATGATTTTTTGAAATAAATAAAGTGGGCGGGCCACCAGAGATGAAAAGGTGATATTATTGCGAAGGGCTATGGTTTTGGGTGTAATCTCGCCGAACAGCAATAAAATCGGTAAGACGATGGCAATATTTATCCAGGGCGTTTCCTTATTAAAGAGTCGAATGATCAGGCCGGCGGTGAGTGTTGATATGGAAATGTTAACAAATTCATTGCCCAGTAAAATGGTGATGATCAGTTTACGGGGCCTTTCCAGAAGGTTTGTGATGAGTGTGCCTTTTTTGAGGTTCTGACGGATCAGAATTTTTTTCTGATATTCACTCAGAGAAAAAAGGGCGGTTTCAGAGCCGGAAAAAAAACCCGACATAACCAACAGGATGAGCAATAAAATAATGTAAATTGTAAGATTCATAAGCTAATTAACAACTATCAATAAATTATGTTTCTTCTTTAGTGCTTCGTTTCAGTTTAATATTTCCGGTTTCAATATTCATCCAAATATAATAAAAAAGTACCGGCGCGGCCAAAAAACTGACAAATAAAAAGACAATTGAGAAACCGGTGACAATACCTTTGAGCAGAAATAATGACAATTGTATCAACGGAACAAGGATCAGGTAGACCATGGAAATATCGAATAGGGCAAGGGAATAGATGGTGCTTAAAAACAATAAAAATCCCGCGGCTGTGATCAGCCAGTAGCGCTTTAAGATCGTGTCATTGTCCGAAGGCAATTTCTGAACGATTTTAGGTGCTTTGTTGATATGTTCCTGGCAATAATAAATACGTTTATGTTTCAGGACGCCGGTTTTGAATTCCCACAGACTTTTCTTAGCGGTTGTATTGGCCCGGCCGCAGACGGCGCAGGGCATTTTTCTCATGTGGGGCTTTAATATTTTGAAAGTGCCTAAACTGAGAATGATCTGCACTAAAAGGATCGGCAGAATGATATTCATTGCTTCCTGGCTAAAAATATTTGTGAGTACTTTTTTGATCATAATTTCCTTTTTACAGAGTTCCTATTATTCCCGGTCAATTAAGATAATTAACGGAATTTATTTGTGATTAACAAGCGCAGATTATCCCCTTGCCTGAATTCGATTAATTTATTTCATCAAGGTGAATGTTGCGATATGTCCTTCGGATTTTTTGGAATTGGCATCCGTGGCGGTGATACGGGCGATGTACATGCCGACCCGCGCCATTTCGCCATACTTATTGGTGCCGTCCCAATAGACCACCCCTTCCGCGGCGGTACGCATGTTTTCTACGGGCGACGCGATCAGACGGCCGGTGAGGTCATAGATGTCAATGCGAATATTGGCAGAAGGGTAGGAGAGTTGATAATAAAAACCCACTTCATCTTTCTCCCCGTCGCCATTAGGGGTAAAGGGATTGGGTTCCGTGCGCATGCCGGTTTTTTTCTCGGTTTTGGCCACCACGACACTATTGACAGTGCCGGGAGTTCCGCCCTGGGGAGATGTCGTATTGCGCCAATTGCTCAGAAAATTTTCATTTGTCATATAGACTTTTTCCTTGGAAGTCCCCTGTTCAATTTTCCAGTCACTGGTGTAGACAACTGAGTCTGTTACAACGCCGGTTGGATCCATGAGCAGGATTTTATCTTTGTCATTGTTGAGTGATGGTAATTTTTCCAGAACCACTGTATTATTTTTATTGGCATCGGGAAAATTAAAAATTGTGGAATCGGAAGCGATCACAAAATAACTTTCTGCCGGAATGTTTTTTTTACTAAAGACACGATAAAGATCTGCTGTGTTTTCGTCGGTAATATACCAATTGTCAATATGTACGGAGCGGTTTTGGGGATTATAGATTTCAATGTATTCGGCAATGGAAGCGCCTTTGGTTTTGACTGATTTCGGATGCGCCATAAATTCTGAGATGTACATATCGTTTAACTCGAAACTGATATCAATCTCAAAGTAAGCTGTGTCATTTTCTATATTTTGGTCTTTTCCCCAGGATATCTGGGCCAGAAATTTGTGATACCCTTTATCCAGGTTGGCCAATTGCATGGAAACAGAATCCTGGGTATTGGCTGCCATCTCTCCGATTTTCAGAGTTCGGAAGAGGCTTTTTGAATTGAATTTTACATCGTAGATTTTAATTTCTGCATTCTCGCAGTTTTCCCGTCCGATATTTTTTAGGTAAAATTTGATGTCGAAAAGCGTTTCGGAATCACCTTTGGTACCGGAAATCCAAAGATCTGATATTTCCAGGTCATAAACATAAGGGGAAATGCTGTTGAATTCTCCCGGTGTGGCGCCAGGTTCCGCTTCGCATAATTTCCAGGAAGCGGAGTCCTCTGAGTCCCATGACGGCATGATTTTTTCCAGGCTTTTCCCGTATTCAATTTCCCAGTTTTCGTCATATTGAAGTGAATCGATCAATTTACCGGTCAGGTCTTTTAAAACGATTTGGTCCCTGGTGTTATTCATCCCGGCCCAGTCTTCGAGAACAAATACCGGCGAATTGGTGGGAGGATAGATATCAAAAAAAGAGGAGTCTGCGCAAAAGATCACATATTGCCCTGAAGGAATTTTTGTGTCAAAATCAATGCTGGCGGAATGCCATTGGTTGGAAAGTTCCCAGCCCTGCAGAATGACGTCAAAATCCGTATTGTTAATGCATTCCAGAAATTCCGTCTCACCGGATTCCGGCGCGGCCAGAAATTCATTCAGCACCAGGGCGTTTTCATCAAATTCGATTTTGAGATCAGTCGTAATTTGGTTATCAATATCGTTTTCTTCGTTATTCGCGCTGATTTTGGCGATATAATGGCTGCAGCCGGAATTTTCAGAATAGATTTTTCCGGCAACTACTTTGACGGAATCCGGCGCCAGCGAAGGAATATTGTGAAGGCTCCAGATCATTTCCTCTTCTTCACCATAATTATTAAAATTTTTGTCATGATAGAGTTTGACGGAAAAGGGGCCGCTGTCATAAATACCATTATTGATCACAGCGAGGGTAAATTCATTTTCTGTGAAAGGTGTGGTTTCAGGAGTCAAAAAATTGAATCCGTCTGTTACCGCCGCAAGGTCATGATCATATTTCAGGATTGTATTCCTGCTGCCGGGAGTGCCGCCGATACTGTCCAGTGTGCTGCCCCAATTATCCCGGGAAACCGCCGGTACAAAGGGATTACGGCGCTCAATGGAGAGGCCGGTATTCCCGCCCCAACTTTTCATGTAATAGACAGAATCGATCTCATGGCCGACAGCATCAAAAATAACCACAGCATCGGAAGTATTATTAAGGGTGGGGAAGGATTCCGGATAAAGAACATCACTAGTAATTGTTGGAAAGGTTTCATGGATTTCTTCATTGTTTGAAAATACAATATAGGCTTCCGGCTGAAGATACTGCACGGTATCACAAAGTGGTAATTGTTTTCCTGATATATCTTTGAAGAGCCAGTCATGAAGATTGACCGGCTGATTACCGGTATTCAAAAGTTCAATCCATTCCGCTTCTCCTGAGTGAGGGGCATACATGATCTCATTGACCACAAGAGCGTTTTCGGGGTAACCGATTTTCAGATGGGTCGTAAAGGTATTGTTCTCGATAATATTGTCTTTCAGTGCGTACACTCTGGCTGTCAGCGGATGAACCCCGCCGGGAATGCCAGGCAGTTCCACTTCATAGCGTGTGTAATATCCGGCGGAAATGGTTTTATTCACGCTGATATACTTCTCGGAGATGACAAGTTCCCGGTTGACATCATCCCAGAGATTAATGGAGAGATCAAAATTATGGATCGTTTTCGCGCCGTTATTCTTAATCTTGAGTACCAAAACAGCATCTTCGTGATGAAGCACTGTTTCTTTTTTGAGATAAACCGTATCAATTGCCAAGTCAAAATCTTTTAATGCTGTGGAATTGGTAAAACCGGGGGTTGATCCCGATTCATGCTGGGAAAGTCCCCAGTTAATAAAGGAATTGCTGGATTGCTCGGTACTTTTTCGTTCGAGACTGACGCCTTTTTCATTGCCCCATTCCGGAGTGTATTTCAAGCTGTCAATATAATTTTCCACCGGGTCCAGCAGGATCAGCGAATCGCCGTCATTATTAAGGGTGGGAAAGCTGGGGCTTTGCAATAAAATGCCTTTGAAATCTTCATAATGGTCCGCAAAATTGTTTGCGCTTGTAATGACAGCAAAAGAATCGGGTGGAATGGGTGTTGGGGCTTCAGTGGCGATGTGAATCGTATTTTGTGAATCCCGGAAAAGCCAGTTTTGTGCATCAATCGTGTCGCCGGAAATATTGGCAATTTCAAACCATTCCGGCTTACCGGTCTCGGGATTGTACATGATCTCGTTGATCACGGCGGTTTTCGCCGGAAATCCCACAACTACCGGCAGCGTGTAAATATTATTGTTTTGATTTTCATCGGCATCATACTCAATTTCTGTTCTCAGATAATTTATGCCCGATTGTTTGAAAGGAACAGCAAAGGTGTCCTGCGTCCATTGGCCTTTGCCCAGAGAATCCATGGTCTGGGATACCAGTGTGGAATCGAAGAGTGTGTCGCCAATGGAATGAAAGAGGTTGATTTGAAATGGCGAAGCGGTTTTCCGGCCGGTGTTTTTCACAGTAACAATGAAATCAACAGTATCCTGAGGGAAAATCTTTGCGGCATTTACACCGGTCATTTCGGGCAGAATAGTGAGGTCGAAGTCTTTCAGAATTATAGAATTGACGAATCCCGGTGTGCCGCCGGCTTCATGAATCGACAGTCCCCAGTGATTTTCGTCATTACTCAGCGCCACCGGATCGATTTTTTCCAGGGAAACTCCTTTTTCATAGCCCCATGATTTGGTGTAATAAAGAGAGTCAATGACATTGGCGCCGGGGTCTAATACTTTGATAGAATCGCCGGTATTATTTAAATAAGGGAGGCCATTTTCCGCAAATAAAAAATTCACATCTTCCGTCCAGGTATCCAGGAAAACAGAATCTGTGGAAATCACAACATAGGAGTCGGAAGGAAGCATGTGGTCTGATTCCGTGATCATTTTGGTATTCCCCATGTCGCTGATTTGCCAGTATTTTAAATTTATATCCTTCGGGCTGTTGTTATAGAGTTCAATCCATTCTTTACTATCATCAGGCGCGTACATAAATTCATTGATCAGTATGGTGGATTTTGGATAGGAAATGTTAAAGAGCAGGGATGCGGTATTATTCCCGGTATTTTGATCCTCCTCATCGATTACAGTGGCGATCATCTGATACAGTCCGGGAGTATCAAAGGGAATTGTTATCGTCTGTGAGGTAGAATCCATGGCAGCAATGTCAATGGAACTGGTGGCTAATATTTCTTCTGTCTCCAAACTGTCATTGCGATTGTGGTCATGACCGATATTTAATGTTGCCCCGGTACTGTTCTTGAGGCCGTTATTTTTGATATTGATATGGAAATCAGGTGATAAGTGATTTTCTGCAACCTGAAAATTTGTTATTTCCAGGTCAATGGACTCCAGTAGGGCTGAATTTTTTTTACCGGGTGTGCCAAACTTGATCTTTGAGTTTTCCCATTGACCGGTGACGGAATTATATTCGATGGAATGGTCCGGTTTCGGATTAGTGGAAATTTTCAGGGAATCAACGCCCCCGTGATATTCATTATAAAGCATTAACTCATTATCAATATTACGGAAAAGATTAAAATCCCGGTCGTCCGTCAGAAGAACAGGTATATGTCCCGTTGCAGGGAAAAAATCTTGATTCGTATCAGCCCGGGTGACAACCAGCGCGTAGCTTCCCGGTTCTATAACATACTGATTATTGACAGCGATGAGGGAATCAGCATCATTATTTATACTGATGGTATAACCGAGCAGTGACACCGGTTCCTTACTTTGATTGATTAGTTCTATAAATTCAGGATAATTTTTACTAATATCTGAAAAATGAATTTCATTGATCTTGATATTTTGCGCGAAAACAATGGAATTTGTTGCGAAAAGGATTAAAATTGATATGAAAATCAAAAATTTGTTCATAAGTGAATAACCGTTTATTTTACTATTTTATGACTAAGATCACACATAATCAATTATTTTTTTTGAATCTTATGTTAAAAATTATGTAACAATTGAAAAATTAAACAAAAGAATGCTATCATGAAACAATTAAAAAGATTAATTCCTACCATTACTGTTTACGCTTTTCAGATGATTATCCTTTCTTTTCTGTTGGTCAACTCACTTTTTGCCCAGCAGGACCGTTATGCGCGGAAATCCATTACTTTTGTGGACTACCTGGTATATCGTGGTGAACAGAACCGTATGCCGATAGATGTCGAATCCCGGTTTTTGTCTGCAATCCAGCGGCAGATCCACCTGGACCGTTTTGATATCAACCGGGTGCCGGAAAATATCAGCAACCGGTTGCGAGTCACCATCAACAATATCGTCAGCGTGGATGATGACATCATCAATGAGGCTCTGGAAGATATTCTGTTGCCGGAAGTCCAAAAAATACTGGATGTGGAGAAGGAAGTTCGCGCCCGTACCTTTCTCAATGAAGCGGAACGGAATTCTTTTATCGCTCTGAAAGCCAAGGAATACGGGGTCAGCAGCGACCACATGCTGGAAGTGATGAATTCCGCCTACATATTTTTACCTTTTATCTCCGATATCAAGGCCAAAAAACATTATGCCGATGACGATGATGATGAAGATGAAATGCGTGTGACTGTCGATGGCGGCCTGACCATTTACAAGATCAATTATGAGGGTGATTATTCCATTGAAAAAATGACGGAGATTTTCTGTACTTCCTATGCCTCTCATGAAAAGAACGGCAGCTGGCGAAAAGCCCGGGAAAAGGCCTTTGTGGAAACAGCCGGAACAATGGCAATGAATCTCAAATTGGAAATCCAAAAGATCGAAGCTTTCAAACTCAAAACACAATTGCGCAAAGTAAAAGCTCTGCACGTTCGCTTTCCCCTGGGAGAAAGGGAAGGGCTGAAACTGGACCGGCCCTATTACGTTGGAGAATGGCGTGAAACAGAAAAGGGGAAACGCTATTTTAAAGAGGACGGCTTCGTACGGATCGGTGAAGTGGCTGACAATTACGATGACCCTGATGTCCTCTCCTCTGCCTATATTATTCACAAAGGGGATTGGGCCCGTGGTATGACACTGGTTGAGCATCCGACGCTGGGCATTGACCTGGCCTTTAAACCCCGGGTCTTTCTGGCCGAAGTGGACAGCGGCTATTTTTTTGCAGAGGATGAAGAAATGGCCATGGCAATGGGCAGTACATCCAGCCAGCTGTTCGGAATGGATTTTGACCTGAATATCAATATTGCTGAACAGACCCGGAAACTGCAGAGTTTTCTGGTGATCGGCGGGACCATCTCCTTTTTGCCCATTGAGAGCCGCACCTTTGATAAAGACCGGGACTATGAAAAATACATGAACAACCTGAACAAAAATGTCGGTTTTTTCTTCAATGGCTATATGGGATATTTACGGAAAAATTATATCGGCCCGCTGGCTTTTCGAAGAGAATTGTTACTGGGAATTCAGGGGCTAACCATGGGCGCGGATTTTGATGGTGATAATTATAGTCTGAGTGCTGTTGGCTTTGGCGGCCGGGTTAATCTTGGGCTGGAAATAGCGGTCAATATTGACTGTAACATTGGTATCATTGCCGGCTACAATTATTTTCCGGGATTAAGTATTTGGTCAGCTAAAATGGATGATGAGGATGTTGACCTGGACACCTGGCGGCATACAAAGTACCCGAAAATCAGCAGTGTCGGTCCCACTTTCGGACTTTACCTTCACTACTCTTTGCCATCCCTGGGAGGCAGTTCAGGAAAACTGATAGGCTCCGCCGGGGAAGCGCTCAGGGATTCAATGCTCGGTATGCTGGAGTGAAGTCCTCTAAAACCTTGCGAATGGTTGAAAAGCTTCGCAATGGTTGGTGTTTTGTCATCAGGAACACCATTTCAAAGGTTTTCAACCATTTGAAAGGAGTGAAGTTAAAAACCTCGGGGTTACTCCGTAACTCGAAGGTTAACTGGTTCTTTCACCGCTTTGCTTTCTTTTCAAATTTTGTGTAGTTCAGTTTGTTGCTGTAGGTCAAAGCATAGGAGAATATTCTTTCTTTGAATAAAAAGTCGTCCAGGTCTTTATATTTTTTCAATATTTTGGATAGATCACCATTGGTACGTAGGGCTGGTATCCTTCGCAACTGCGCCGGCCACTCCGGAACTTTCAAGTCAGAAATGCCGGCAATGTATTGGAACAATTTCATAATCTCCAACTGTTCTGATTGCGGCTGACGTATTCTGGCCTGATAGCCTTTTAGATTTAAAAATTTTGAGCCGGTCATGGCTGTCTCATTATCCAGATTGATTTTAGCTAATTGGGGCAGAATTTTTTCTTTCATTCGTTGTTCAAAAGCTATTTTGTCCGTCCATTGGAAATATTTTATAAAATAATCGCAATTCAAAAAATTCCGTAGCCATTCTGTTACATTCCGCCGGTATTTTTGCGCATTAATATAGGAAGAATCCGCCAACCAGCAGAGTAATTCAAAATCCGCGCTGCGTTCATCATCCTGAAAGAGCCACCGTAAAAAATGGATTGTTCCCAGCGGATATTTTTGGCGGTAGTGCTCTTTTGTCCGCTTCCGTATCATATTGGGATTGATGGAATTGGCAAACCCGGACAATCGATCACCGGGGTGAAGCTGTAATATATGATGACCCAGGGAAGGAATGGAATGATGGTAAATGTCGAGGTCAACGGCAACTATCTTTTGTTCACGGATTTTTTGACGAATATCGATGGTTTTATCGTGGTAAATATTTTTCAAATCATAAAGCCCGGCGATCTGCCAACCAAATCTGTCATGGAGATATTGGGCGGAAAGAAGCGCATCGAGATCATTCCCGATCAGCATTGAATCAATTAAATCAGGAAATCTGAACGGGCGAAAGTTTTTAATGATTTGGTTTCTGTTCATTTGCTTAACCGTCATTTGTACAAAAATGATATTTATAGTCGGAATATAAGGATTTGCCGACAAAAAAGTTAGCGATAATCATTATCAGATTTATGAAAATCAGGGATATTTCAATACTCTCCTTTGTTACTAATCACAATCTTATTTAACTTTCCTGCTATTAAAAATCAATAAAAAATGAGGAACAAGTGGATATACTATTAAGCTATACAGAATGTAAAATGAATCAGGTTTCCGTCCATCATGTAGGCAATCAAACCAAGGAAGAGGAATTGGTGCTTTCCAAGGAAAACCTGGATATCAGTGATGAAAATCTAAAAACTTTGCTGTCAACCTTTTTTCTGACGCCCTTTGAGGGCATAGAATTTTACCGGTTTACTTTTGCCGATGGCGATTTAAGTTTAAATCCGGTCTGTAAGTATGCCGCGACAATATTCCATGACCAAAGCAACTTTTTCAGCAAATCTATTGATCTCGCGAAATATCTGTATGAAGTCTCCACCCATCCCAATATTAAGTCCGGCGACCTCTTTGTGGCCTATTTTAGTAATATCCATGTGGGTGACCAATTAACCGACGCCATTGGAATTTTCAAATCGGAAAACAAGCAGTCCTTTCTCAAATTAAATCGTGAAGATGGCGGTTTCTCGGTAGATTGTGATAATGGTATCAGTGTGGAAAAACTGGATAAAGGGTGTTTGATATTCAATCTGGAAGCGGAAGAGGGCTACAAAGTCTGTATTGTAGACAAATCCAACCGTTCGGCAGACGCGCGTTACTGGCGTGAAGACTTTCTGGGACTAGCGCCCGGCAATGACAATTACAACACCACCAAAGAATTCCTCGGCATCACCAAAAATTTTATTACCAAACAAGTTCCCGAAGAATTCGAAATCACGCGCACTGACAAAATTGACCTGCTCAACCGTTCAATGGATTATTTTAAAACCAATGAGGCCTTTTACAAAGAGGACTTTGAAACCGAAGTACTGCAGGATGAGAATCTGATTCAGTCTTTTCGCAGTTATGATGAGACGCTGCAAAGGGAGCGCGGACGGGAGTTTGGTGATCATTTTGGTATTTCCGATGAAGCCGTTAAAAAACAGAACCGCGCTTTCAGGAGTGTGATTAAATTGGATAAAAATTTCCATATTTACGTTCATGGCGATAAAACAAAGATTGAGCAGGGAATTGACGATGATGGCCGGAAATATTATAAACTCTATTACGAAAATGAGTCTTAGATAAAAATAACAGGCAAAAA
>CAZCHS010000063.1:0-12082 GCA_964498725.1 uncultured bacterium
CCATATAATTGATATTGGCAAACCCGCCGCTCACAGCAAAAATCGCAATGAGAACAAAGATCAGCATAATAACCGTTCCGCCACTAAGAGCATCAGCCGAAACAAACAGAACCGCCAGCGCAAGCAGTGAAAAAATGCGCAAGTTAATTCCGAGAAGCAGAAATTTCTTTTTGAATAGTTGATTACTCAGATAAGGGGCAAAAAAGAGCTGTGACACCTGCCCGCTGCTGATCATCACGGCGGTCAGCAGACCCAGTTGCAATGAACTTCCGCCGGCATCCAAGATCATGGCCGGAATAACCGTATCAATATCCATGAAATTGTTGGCCAGCGCCAGAAAAACCGCGTGCCAGAGAAAAGCGTAAAAATTGTTATTTGAAACCTGTTTATCTAATGTCATCATATCATTTTTTTTGAAATTAGAGCGGCTGTCTGTCTGAAGGTTACTGTAATCAACACCATTAATTATTGAAGCCGTTCTGCACCGCTGTAGACCTCCTCAATCTTGATAATGGCAACAGCATGACCTGGCAACTTTTCCGGATTCCATTGCTTCATGTCATCAAAATATTTCCCGCGGACATGATATTGAATTGATCCTTTTAACTGGTAAGAGTGATCATCTTCAGTAATGAAAAGGACTGAAGCCATACTGTTATTATTAATGTTTTGTCTTGTCTTGGAGAAAAAGTTATCTGCAATTAATAGTGTGTTGTGGTCGAAAAGTTTTACACAACTGGCATAGATTGCATTAGGGATGTTTTTTTCATTTACGGTGGTAAAAATAATTGGGCCTTTTCTGTTTTTCCAACCAGCGATTACTTCCTGAGATATTGATGTCATTGATTACTCCTAATTATAGTCCAGCCGGGTCTGCTGATCAGCCATCACCGGCTTTAAAATTTTTCCAAAGTTTTTGTTTTTCCAGGTTTTTAAGGACTTATGGTTGATCAGATATTTTTCCGGAATCGGATGGGTACCGTAAATCACTTCAATATTCCAGTTTGTTTTGATGAAATCATGAAAATACCGGATTCGCGGACAGGGCGGATAGCCCACGATCAGACCGGTAGCGAAATGCACATGCGTGGCGCCGTTTTTCATCATTTCGTCAATGGCGTATTCAATGTTTCCGCCGGGACAGCCGCCGCAGGAGGTGTAGCCCGCAATCTCCACTTCTTCATCTTTGTAAATACTGAATGCGCCGTCACGGTTCTGTAAGGCCCTGAAGCATTTTCCGCCGGCGCAGGCGCTGTAACGGTCACAAATAATAATTCCTATTTTTTTCACTTGTCTCCCTCCTTAAATAATCTTTAAAATTAACAAGCCTGTTAGACCGGCAACTATTCCGGTCACAAGATTGATCAGTTTGATTATGATAAAATTTTTCCGCGATTCCGCCAGCATCGGCAGCATTCCGTGTCCGTCCTGAACAATGGAACTGGCCAGTAAAATAGGCAGGCTCACCAGTCCCTGGGAATAAAATGTAACAAAGATCAGATGCGGCCCGGATTCCGGTATTAATCCCACAAGAGCTGCAATTAAGAGTACGATCAGCTGATTGCTCTCCATCCAACTTTTAAAATCAACATGGGCAATGAGCAGGTTCATCACCAGAAGTGCTCCGAAAGTCCACAAAAATATGTGGGGAACGTGCTTTTTGACCACATGTGCCCATAAGTGCTCTTCAAGAAAATGTTCCGGCACTGTGGTCACAATGAATAAAGATATCAGGTTAATGACCAGGAAAGTGATGCGCTTCCAGTTCCAGATTTCCGGCCCGAAATTGCCATTGATCAGACCGGCAATAAAAATGGTTATCAGCAATATCAGCACACCACGCTGCAATGTCAGATGTTTCAGTTGGTGTAAGATTTCATCTTTAGGAAAACAATCACAAATTTCTGCTTCATGTAGTTCCAACTCTTTGATGCCGGTGTCAAATTTAAAAAACTTGTCGGTCAGCCAGGCGGTAATTATTCCAATTATAAAAATCAGGGCTGTAATAATAATGGCGGTTTTGGGGATCATGGCAAACATCACAAAGGCTTCATCACCGCTGGTGGCGATCATGGCGGCCACAACCGCCCCAAAACTAAAAATACCATGGGAAAACAGTGCCACCGCTGTAAAAGCACCCAGGCAACCGGGTAACGCTCCCAGTATTGCGGCGGTCAGATATTGTTTCCAGCGGTTTTCTTTTAATGATTCCTGCCATAAGCCCTTGGTTTGGACATTGATATACTCAATGATAAGCATCATGACAAACACAAAACTGGTGATCATAATGGCATGGTTAAGGGTCTTTACGATCATAGTCATGAAACCCTTGGTCTGGTGTTGATTAGCCTGGCTGGTATAATATAGTGATCCCCCTCGTAATATCGTTTGACAAATATGCCTTTTGATAATAATTCATCTACAGTTTCGTCAAAATTTTTGGCAATTTTTTGAGCTTGTGACAATCGCAGGGGATGCCTGGCCGCAATATTACTGATAGCTTCGGCAAGATTATCATAATCACTGGTACTGAAATTTCCCGATTCGGTAAAATTCAAAGTCGTGACATTGCTGATCGTCTTTTGAGCATAAAGAAAAATTTTAGCGTCGGGTTTTTCCACCTTGATTAATGGCGGCCGGGTGGGGATCATCACAAAACTTTTCTCCGGCTGAATAGCGGTAATAATATCGCTGATTTTGTTGATTTCTTCCATAGTATCATTGTAATCCTTCACCAGCATGGTTTCTGTCAGGATTTTTGTGTCGGTATGTTTACTGAAATTGATCAGGCCATCAATGATTGTAAAAAAATCAAGGTCTTTGTGCGGCCGGTTAATCTTTTTAAAGGTTTCCGCGCAGCCGGCATCGATGGAGGGCAAGATAAGGTCCGCTTCCTGTAGGGCATCAGCCACGGCCGGTTGATAGATCAGCGAACTATTGGTAATCACTGCTGTCGGTATGTGGAATTCTGCTTTGCATTTGCGCAGCAGCCAGCCTAAATCAGCGGACAATGTGGGTTCACCGTCACCGGCAAATGTAATATAATCCAAAGAAGATTGTTTCACTGCCCGGGCTATTTCCTGTAGTATTTTGTCCTTGTCGTAATAGCTTTTCGGTGCAACTGAATATTTATCAGTTTTTCCAATCTGACAATAGACACAGGAATAAGAACAGGCTTTGGACGGAATGGGACTGACGCCTAAAGAGCGACCTAATCTCCTGGAAGGAACCGGTCCGTAAACATACATTTTTTACTCCGACAATTTATTTTCTCTGGTTCAAAATTACAAAAAGAAGGCGACAATTTAAATTGTCACCTTCCCTGGCGAAAAAATAATTTAATAATCCTGCCATCGTTACCAGTATTGGTTTTATTCTTTTTCCAGGTCTTCAATTCTTTTGTTAATGGCTTCCAGGCTGGTTTTCATGTCTTCAGCTTGGCCTTTTAACATATCCAGTTCCTGTTCCCTGGAATAAGCCGGTGCTACCGGGTAATGAGGCTGAGGATAGTTGACTCTCCAGGCGTAGCCGTGACCACGTCCCATACCACGACCGGATCCCATTCCACGTCCAAAACCGGCACCACCCCGTGGTGTTCCTTTTGTAAACCCCGGGCTGTCATAACCGGCACAATATCCTAAACCTCTTCCTGTCATTGCTCCAAACCCTTCCGGGCCTCTTCTGTCACCTCTTGGCATAATTCATTCTCCTTATTTTATTTGTTTCGATTTTGTCCGGAACCCTGACCCCGGCCTGAGCCCCGGTCAGGCGTGTGTTGTCTGCGAGGGCGGCCAACATTCTGGCCGGATTCATTTCCGGCGGATTTTCCTAATCCGCGTCCGGTTTTCGGCCCTTTTCCTTCCGGGCCTGTTTTGTCACCTTTTGGCATAATATTTTCTCCTTTTGTTCTCATTGGTCTAAATCTGCAAAAACCTATATTGAACCATAGTTCATAATAAATATAATGAACTATGGTTCACAAGTCAAGGCTTAATTGAAAAAAATTGGTTCGCTTTATTCTCATTTTATTCCTCGTAGAATAACTTTAATTTCTTTTTCTTTACAGATTGATTCTTTATTATTAAGATGATTGTTATTAGCAAGGATAGTATCATCTGTTTGCTGCACGGTAGTGTCAAAAGTTTTATGAAAAAATGAATGAATCAGGTTAGATCGTGAGCTCCGTAACTTTTTGACTGACTTAATCTTGAGTTATCCTGAGAGCTCCGCTCAAGTCAGCCAAAAGGGGGGAGAGAAAAAAATGAATTAAATATCCTCTTTTATATTAATTTCACAACCCCCTTGTTCCCCCTTTTTTAAGGGGGACACGATAGGACAACTGGTTTGTTTACTAATAGTTTGATAATTCAAGGTTACGACTAAAATCAGACCAGTTCTCCCTTTGAAAGGGAGATGCCACCTGCCCGCAGCAGGCGGGGAGGTTTAAAACTAATGTTCAGAGCAAAAACTTTTGACACTACCTGCTCCACATAAAGGATTTTAAGAATGAGTCATTTTAAAAACGTGATCAATTTCGGACGGCTAATTTTTGTTTTATTATTGTTGTATTGTACAGCATTATCATCCGCTGATAAAATTCCCGGCTATATTATTGATGCAAAGACCGGGACACCGGTCAATAATGTCAATATAATGATTCGGGATACCGAGTTTGGCGCAACCTCTGATGAACAGGGATATTTTGAGTTGAATGTTACCGGTTTTAAAGATAATCATGATATTATCTTTTCCCATGTGGGATATGAAAAACTGGTCATTTCCATAGGAAAATGTAAACGCCTGGAAACTATTCTGATGATACCGGCAGATATCAAGTTTGATAAAATACAAATTGAAGGAAAAGCAAAATCAGAATATACCCAGACAATTAATAATGAAATTACGATTCTCAGCGAACAGGAATTCAATTCCGGCGGCTATCTCGATGCGGCCGATTTGATTGTAACAAAAAACAGCGTGATGATCGATGAAACCCTGAGCGGGCGAAAGACTATCTCGGTTCGCGGTGCTAATCCTGAAGAAACACTGATCCTGTATGATGGGATTAAAATCAATAGTAGTTTTAATAATATTTTTGATTTGTCCTTATTGAATCCTGCGACGCTTTCACAGGTGGATATTATCAAAGGCGGAAACCTGGCGACTTTCGATGGTATCGGATCTGCGGCAGTAATCAACTTTATTCCCAAACTGGAGCAGGATTATTTACTGCGCTTTCATCAACGCTTTGGGTCTTACAATTCCGGAGACTGGGGAGCAAATTTTTATAAAAAACTTTGGAATTTTAAGATTTTCGGGTCAATAGCAGAAGGCGCTTCCAGTCTCTACTATGCCGGCACCGATACGATCGAAGAAACAATCGACCGCACAAATTCAAACATCACCATCAATACAAAATATGATTTCAATCTCCTGGGAACAAAAAATTATTTGAAAGGAAATTATATTAAATCGGGGCGGAATTATTACAATGAAGCCTACAGGGATACTATTGAAAAAAAACAGGACCTGATAACAGTCAAATATGGCGGTAATTTTTATGATAAGGGTGAACTGACATTGGCTTATTCGACAAACCTGGAAACAGAAGACCACCAGTTCGGTTTGACAGGATTTCAGAATGTGGAGAATGACAACACGCTTTACCAGTTCGAGTATATACTACCGATAAAATCAGCCGAGGTTTTTGCAGGGTTTAAGCGAGATGAAATCCGCTCGGAACTGGATGAGTTCTTTAGTTTTATCAATAATAAGACAACGGAATTAACCCGTGCGAGCAATGACCTTTCCGCCGGGTTCCGGGTCCATAATGAGGAACGCAATCCATTGTTTGACGTGAAAAGCATCGGTGTTAATTATTCTTTTAAAATGATTCGGGATGAAGGAGATTCCAGTTTTGCCATCAATGACCAATTTGAGCATAATAAAAGTTCCTATATGGTGTCTTCGGTTTTTGGGGGAGAAACAGAGTATTTTTATTTCAACACTCATGTCAATTATAGTAGTGATTTTCGCCTGCCGACTCCTTACCAGATGCTCCTGTCACAGCATTACCAGAGCGATATAGACACAGACCGGCCAATGCTTCTGGAGAGTAAAAGGAATACCGAGATTGGCGTCGAAGTTCATGGCAAGAGTACCCGGTTTAACTGGCTCTTTTCAGGAATTTTTTTTAGTAATCGTTACAGTAATAAATACCGGGAAATACAGCTCAGCCGCAGTCCTGTCGTCTTCCTGGATAATTACAAAGATGCGGAAATTTCTGGAATAGAGGGACGCTTGCAGGCCGGGGCTTTTGAAAACAGAATTCAGTTAGGAGTCAATTATAACCATAACCTGATCGATGACAAGAGCGCTTTTCCCTTTAAACTGACATCGAAGTTTTCCGGCGATCTGTCCCTGAATCGGAAATATTTATCAACTCGCATTGTCTGGTTTAATGAATCCCAACGCACAGGAATCATTTACTATCCAAATGAAGGACTGAAAGAGATCCAACTGGATGAATTTGCAAATCTGGATGTGCATGTCAGAGGGAATATTGATATCTGGCGGACCAATTTATTTTGTGCCTTTAGCGCCAGGAATTTACTGGGAGGTGAATTGATCAAAGAGGGGATTGCCATTCGCGACCGGCGATTTTATTTAACTGTTGGAATTGAGGTGAAATAATGAATCATAAACATATATTTATTATTGCTGTCTCCTTTTTTATCTTAAATTGTACAGAAAATCCCTTCAGCAGCAAAAAAGATAATCAAATTGAAAAGGAAAAAATATCAGGACAAGTTTTGCTGGAAGACAGAAGATCTCCTGACAGTATATTTATTTGGGTGGAAAAATTTGATATCGCCACATCTACTGATTCACTGGGAAAATTCTCAATGATTTTACCCCTGGCGGAAAACCAGGCCGGCGGAAGCGGCTTTGACGGTTTATTCAATATTTTCTTTTTTATGGGGAATTATGCCATTGATTCTGTAAAAATGGAAATGACTGAAGGAAAACTGGCAAAGGATCAAACATATTTTGATAACAAAGGCAAATTAAAAGAGCCGGTAAAATTGCATCCCTATTTGCATTTTGAAACCAAAGAGGTTCAGCACGCAGAGATTGATCATGGCGTTCATATCATTGATTTTGATACCCTGGCAGAGATCACCTCATTTATCGATGTTGCTTTTGAAGTATTTGATGAAACACGGACGGTATCTTCATTACGGGAAGATATTGAAGGACCAGGTGCCAGTTTTTTTCGTACCGGCATGATATTCGAGCCGGTTGAGCCGGAAGATGACTTTGTATTTATTGAAAGTTCCAGAGCAGAAGAGCAATTTGATGCGATGCTGAAAAACAGTGATCCGGTCTGGACCTTTCAACTGGATTTGTTCCGGGCAGATTTTTCTGATGCTGAGTATTGGGTCTATCCCTACCTGAAGGTTTGGCAACCGGAGGTGCCTGAGTCGATGTTTGACGCGCTGGGCCGGGAAAAAATGACTTTCGGCCCCGATTACCTGGATTTTCCGATTCGGCGAACACCCTTGAAAGTCAGGTTTGAGCGAAAGTGATCAGTCGGTGGAACCGAACCCGCCATTCCGGGTGGTCTCTACAAAATCATCGTCTGTCACTAAATATTTATGAAAAATTCCCTGGGCAAAGGCTTCACCCTGTTTGACAATGAAATCCCTGTCACCTTCATTTTGCAGAGCGATGAAAATGTGGCCTTCATTTTTTGGGTTATTATAATAATCGGAATCCACCACACCCACCTGGTTCTTCAGGCGAATATTGTACTTAAATCCATGGCCGCTGCGGACCCGGATGGAAAACCATTCATCAGGCTGCATATAACATTTGATACCGGTGGGAATGGCCGCCATTTCACCGGGTTTCAGTAGAATATCCTGAACAGCAAAAATATCATAGCCGGCGGAGTGCTTTGTTGCCCGTTGCGGTAATTTTACCAGATCGTAGAATTTTTTATTGTTTACATCCTTTTCAAATTGCTCTATGGATATTTTCTCAAATCCTCTTTTTCGTGTCATGTGAATACCCTTGTTTATAACCGATTATTGCTGTTTCACCTGGCTGGCGTCAACGATTTTGTATACTTTGTCGGAACGGCGTAATTTTGTTTCACTTTTAACTGAGCAGGGAAAACCCTGGTGTGTGGTTTCAATGGGCTGGTCTTCCTCGCGAATTTCTTTTACATCCAGGTATTCCACGCCGGTTGTCGGGCCGGTGATCAGCAGTTTATCGCCGACGGAAAATTGGTTGGCATCCGGTAAGATTTCCGCGACTTTGATTTTGGTGAAGTAATTGGTGACCCGGCCGATATAGACTTTTCGTTGAGTGGCTTGTGAACCGTATTTATGGCTCCATTCACCCAACTGCTGCCCCAGGTAGTAACCATTCCAAAAGCCGCGATTAAATACTGATTTCAGGCGGGTTTTCCATGCCTCAATTTTGGCTTCGGTATACGCATCATTATACCAGGCATCCACAGCTTCCGCATAACATTCAGTGACAGTACGCACATATTCCGGTGAACGGGCGCGGCCTTCGATTTTCAGCACGCGAACACCGGCATCTAAGATTTTATTGAGGAAATGAATGGTCCAGAGGTCTTTAGGGGACATCAGGTATTCATTGTCCACTTCGATTTGATTGCCGGTTTCATTATCTGACAGGGTATAAGATCGTCGGCAGACTTGCAGGCAGGCGCCACGGTTGGCGGAAGCATTCATGGCGTGCAGGCTCATGTAGCATTTTCCGGAAACTGCCATACAAAGCGCGCCGTGGGCGAATATTTCGATCTGGACCAATTCACCCTTTGGGCCGGTAATGTTCTGACGGCGAATTTCTTTAGTGATTTCCGCCACCTGCTGAATCGTCAATTCGCGCGCTGTTACCATGACATCGGCAAATTGTGCATAAAATTTCACCGCTTCAATATTGGTGATGTTTAACTGGGTGGAGATGTGGATTTCCACACCTTTGGAATGAGCATACTGAATGACGGAAATGTCGCTGGCGATGATGGCTGTGATACCTGCATGTTGTGCAGAATCAACAATTTCTCGCATCAATTTCAGGTCATTATCATAAATAATTGTGTTGAGTGTCAGATAGGTTTTGATGTTATTTTTTTTGGCAATGGCAACTATTTTCCTGAGATCTTCAATGGTGAAATTTTTTGAAGACCGGGAGCGCATATTCAATTTTTCAATACCGAAATAGACCGAATCCGCGCCGCCCTGAATAGCCGACTGCAGGGATTCATAGGAACCTACCGGCGCCATTATTTCGATGTTTTTATGCTGTTTCGTCATGGGTTCAGATTTAGGTTGAGGTTGAGGTTTAGGTTTTAGCCTTTTTCGATATCCCAGACATCTTGGCCGAAAAAATTCCAGGGCAGCCGGCCTTCATCCGAGGTTTTTGGGTCAGCAGAAAAAATTTGGTTGACAAAGTAAATGATCTGTCCTTTTTGCGGCGCGATATTTTTGCAGCCGTGGGCCACACCCGGTGGAATTTTTACCAGTCTGGATTTGTAATCACCCAGCGGAATCCGCATGATCACGCCTTCGGTGGGAGACCCTTCCCGGGCATCCGCCAGCACCAATAGAATTTTGTCGCAAGGC
This sequence comes from uncultured bacterium, assembly GCA_964498725.1. Taxonomy (GTDB): domain Bacteria; phylum Fidelibacterota; class UBA2242; order UBA2242; family JAFGTP01; genus JAFGTP01. Next base: position 9,663 of record CAZCHS010000063.1, read on the forward strand.
GGGACAAACCAAACATCGGTTTGTGATTTATGAAGATGAAAGGCTTTGACCGCTGCCGGCGCCATTTCACTATAATTGACTTGCTTGATCTCAAAGCCGGGGAGTGATTCCGGAATGCCGGCGCTCAATCGGGCCAATTCCGTAAAGGAACCGCCGTCGTCATTAAATCGACAGAGTTGGATAATTTCAACACCCTCTATCATTGTTTGTTTTGAATAATCCTGTAATGTGTATTGTTCTTCCGCATTTTTGATGAGTTTCATTCCATATCCTGTTTCATATTTTGATTAACAGGATAAATTACTTTTATTAAGTGAGAATATCAAAGGGAATGTAAAAAGGAAAAAAAGTGAGAGCGGGGAACTCTCACTTTTCAAAAAGAAGGAATTAAAGAATGTTATTGTTTGTTATTGTTATTTTCGGGTGATTTCCATATTTCTGAAGACTATTTCACTGATTTTTATAAAAAAGTCTGTGGGTCCGGAATGTTCCGAAAGCACGATATTGATATCACCTGCTGAGGTTGATTAATAAAATTAACCTGCTTTATTCAATAATGTATTTCTAATTTCTAAAATGACAATATTGTTGGAATTTCATAGAATTTAATGGGCAAAACTATAAAAAAGGATCAACAATAGCATTTGACAAACAGGGTAATGTGAAATAAATCTCCTTGTTTTTATGTCTCTGTTTGCTTATTATTTCTGTTGCAAAAATTTTTATAGAGGGGACTTTTTTTATGAGAAAATTATTTTTATTTATTGCGGCAGGTTTGATTATCATTTCTTCCTGCACTCAACAAAATCTCACAGAAGCAGAAAAAATACACCAGCAAGCATTAACTATTGACACTCATAGTGATACGCCGATGCGGTTTATGCGGGGAAATTTTGATCCCGGCGTCCGGCATAATCCCCACAAAGACGGCAGTAAGGTGGATTTCGTCAGAATGAAGGAAGGTGGACTGGATGCCCAGTTTTTCGCGGCTTTTTTAGGGCAGGGCAAACGGGATGAGTATTCCCTGGAACAGGCGGTGATCAAAGCCCATGATATTATCGATTCCATCTATGCGGTAGTCAACCGAAATCAGGAGTTGGCGGAAATCGCAACAACCCCGGAGGATTACTACCGATTGGAAAAGGAAGACAAGCGGGCCATTTATATTGGAATTGAAAACGGTTACGGACTGGGAGATGATATCGATCTTGTCAATGAATATTATGATAGGGGCGTACGCTATATTACCCTTTGTCATACCAAAAATAATGATATATGTGACTCTTCTACAGACAGCGTCGAGCATGGCGGCTTATCAGAATTTGGTGAGCAGGTGGTCAAACGGATGAATGATGTGGGCATGATGATCGATGTTTCTCATATCTCTGATGATGCTTTTTATGATGTTATAGAATTGTCAAAAGACCCGGTTATCGCGTCACATTCCTGTGCCCGGGCAATTGCTGATAATCCCCGCAACATGACCGATGACATGCTGATGAAACTCAAGGATAATGGCGGTGTTATCCAGATATGCATTCTTTCAGAATATGTAAAAGATGATATGACAGCCAGTGCTGAGCACGATTCCGCCAAAGCCGCCTGGCGGGAAAAATATCCCGATTACAGCGAATTACCGGAAGATAAAAAAGAAATTGCCAGAAATGAATGGTATGGTTTCAACCGTGAATTTCCCGGCCCCATGGCAACGGTGGCTGATGCGGTGGACCACATTGATCATATTGTTGATTTGATCGGGATTGACTATGTGGGAATCGGAACGGATTTCGACGGCGGCGGCGCTCTGAAAGATTGTTATGATGTCAGTGAAATGGGCAATATTACCAAAGAACTGGTGAAGCGCGGTTACTCAAAAGAGGATATTATCAAGATCTGGGGCGGTAATTTTATGCGGGTATTCCGGGAAGTGGAGAATGATTGATAGTAGCGCAAGCATCCTGCTTGCGTAATGTCATTCAGCAGGTTTGATTGTGGTTTTTGGGTATTCAATTGTTTTGGTGGTTTTTGCGGTCATTAAACGACCAGGATGGTCGTTCTACAGTTATGTAGCGCAAGCATCCTGCTTGCGTAACGTCATTCATTGGGGTTTGATGTGGTTTTTTTGGGTGTTCAATTGTTATGGTGGGTTTTGCGGCTGTTAAACGACCAGGATGGTCGTTCTACAAAAGCCAAATTATCCGTAAATTGTGATCTTTCTCACAAATTTTTCTTCTATTTAAAATATATTTGAAGAAGTACATTGCCTGTACGATAAATTATTAGGAAATGAAAATTGGAATAATGAAATTTTTTGCTTAGAATTATTTTAATGAGTCTGAGGTTACGTGACTATGAAGAAGTTATTTTATATTTCGTTTTTAATTGTGCTGGTCTTTACCACAATATTGACAGCGCAGGTA
>CAZCHS010000063.1:12182-19043 GCA_964498725.1 uncultured bacterium
TTATATTTCGTTTTTAATTGTGCTGGTCTTTACCACAATATTGACAGCGCAGGTAACATTGACCCGGAATTATTTTTATGATCTCCAGGCCTATAATATTCTCGATTTTGATTTTGACAAAGCTGCCAACAATCCTGATTTTTTCAGCTATACATTGTCGTATCATTCACCGGATAATGAACCGGCCATGATCAAGGTGGAAGCTCAGCTGACGGCTACCTTACCGGCTTTTGGTATGCAGAATACCAATCTGGTACATGTCATTTCCAAACCCTTTCCTTTTTTGGGATCCGTTAATATTACCTCTCTTGATATTGATAAAAATTTGGAAAAAATCCAGTATGAGGGCAAAGATGAAACCGTAGATTTGCAAGGTTTTGAATCCGAAGAATTTATCGATGAAACGGAGTTTAATAAGATCAGGGAGAATGTTTTGGCCACCGGTGAATTACCAATTGGTATTTATTCTTTTCGGTTAAATGTTTACCGGGATGGAATGACTGTCGCCGGTGACCAGAAAGTGATCTCCATTGTACCGGCGGAGAATCTGGAACTGATCAAGCCCGGGGGTGAGTTGGGTGATGATGAGGAAATTTTTACAACTTATCCAATATTTCAATGGGACACTGAACCGGTTCGCTATGACGAGGATTATTGTGATGAATGTGGAATTTACATCCGTGTTGCGGAGTATGATCCCGGCCGGCACAGTTCCTTGCAGGAAGCTCTGGATGATGAAGCCTCGCTGCCATTTCCCGATGATAACGATTTTGTAAAGCTGGCTGCTGTGATTGGCGCCGGTGGAATGCGGGAAACACGCAACAATTTTATCTATCCGGCAACCGGTGCAAAGCCACTGCAAAAGGGGCATGCGTATGTTTGGCAACTGAAAAAAGTGTTTCCTACCACTGCCGGCTTTGAGAAGGTTTTTAGTACTATATACCTGTTTCATATTGCCGAGTCCCGGGGGGGTGCTGTTGCCGGGGAAGAAGGTCAGAGAATAGTCAATGATTTTATCAGGCAACTGGATATCGGAATGAGTGAAATTGATGATTTTTTAGAGGAACTGGAGGATTACCAGATGTCCGGGGAAATATTACTGGGAAATCAGCGGATCAGCCTGGAAGAATTAAAAACCATTTTGGACAAGATCAAGAGTGGTGAATATAAACGACAACATATAATCATAAAGTGATGCCTATGAAACGCTTACTATTATTTCGAATTGTAATTTTATTTTTATTCACCTTTATTCTTCTTGAGGCTACAGAAAAAGTTGCTGTCACGATCAAATCAAAAGGTAATGTAAAGTATAAAAAAGAATTAGAAAAAAAATTCAATAAAGAATTAGCCGTTGGCGCGCCCCTGGAAAATAAAGATGAAATTTCAGTAGGGAAAGAGTCCTTTGCTTCCATTGTTTTTATTGACGACAAATCCATGCTGAATATTCACGAAAACACCAATTTTGTCGTACGCAGAGACCAGAAAAATTCCAAGATCATCAAACGCATTTCCCTGGAATATGGCCGCATCAGAGCCAATGTCAATAAGGACCAAATGAATGAATTCATTATATCGACGCCAACCTCTGTAGCGGCTGTCAAAGGCACCATTTTTTGGATTATATCCGATGAAGAGGAAGGGGATACCTTTTTCGGTGTGGAGGGAAGTGTTGAAATTCGAAACCTGGTCAGTAATAAAACAATCCTGCTGGCGCAAAATGAAAAAGGCACCTCCAATCCACAGGGAGACCTGGAAAAATCCAAAATATCCAGGGATGAATTACCTGACGAAGAAAATGAAGAAGGTGAAACCAAGGTCCTGCGCATACCTTTTGAAAATGAAGAGGGTGATATAAAATACCTGGAAATTTATTATAAGGAATAATTTCATTGTTTTTTAGAGGGACTTTATTATTAATCACAGTGCTGATTATCAGTACGTCATTATTCGGGCAAATTGAATTTCAGCATGATCCGCCGATGAATTATCAAACCGGGCAGCCTCTGACTATAACCGTGGAAATTTCAGAAGCCGTTGGTAATGTCGCCGGTGTTCAGTTATTTTACCGTAAGACCGGGGGTGAAAATTACCAGGTAGTGGATATGTATCCCGACGGTAATCGGTATACTTATGATATACCACCGGAATTTACGACGGAAGCCGGGGTGGACTATGCCATTGTTATGACGAAAAACGACGGCAGCAAGCACACTTTTCCCACGCTAAATCCAATGGAAAACCCGCATGAAATATTACCCCGGAAAAGTGAATATGGTGCGCCGATTCTTTTATCACCTGACGATAAAAGCCGATTTCCCACCGAAACTAAAGAGATATTGATCGCGCTGTCGTTATTCAATATCACCGGTGATATTACCAATCCCAGTTTATTGATCAACGGAAAAGAACAGATCGGCCAAGCAGAAGTATTCCCGGATTTAATAACCTTTAAATACAAAAATTTTAAACCGGGAGATAAGGAATTGGTCTTCAGTTATACAACTGATGATGGAATGAAACATCGTTATGAGTGGTCATTCCAAATTGGAGAGATTAAGAAGTCCGATGAGAAAAAATATAATTATACCGGTAATGTAAAAGTCGAACTGAGTACTGAGCAGATTAAAAAAGAGCAACAGAATCTGAGCAATCTGACCACCAATTTTCGCGGCAATTACGGTAAAACCAATTATAAATCGCGAATCTATATGACTACCCGTGAAGACCGGAATAAACAACCGGTGAACCGGTTTAATTTCGATCTGTCCAATCGCTATATTGATTTGAAATTAGGCGATGTGTACCCATCTTTTTCAGAACTGAGTTTGTATGGCAACAGGGTACGGGGGCTGGAATCAAAAGTCAACTGGGGGTTTTTCAATCTGGATGCTGTCTGGGGCCATTCAAAGCGGGATATTCGCGGCGCTGTCAGCGATACTCCCGATACACTGGAAGCGATGCTGCAATTTGTCCGCAGCGGATATACCTTTCAGCAAAAAGTATTGGGAATCAAGCCTTCCTTTGATTTTGGCAACCATGTGAATTTCGGGCTCTATTTTCTCAAGGCAAAAGATGATACAGCTTCCGTAGCCCGGGAAATCGGCAGTGTTGAAATCACCGATGGGATCGGTATTACCATGCCGGTAAAACCCCGGGAATCGATTAATCTGGGTCTGGACCTGAATGTAAATCTCGATCGCAAACGCACGATCTGGCAAAGTGAAATCGCCTTGTCGGAAACCAATACCAACATTTATGGCGGCCCGTTGTCACTGAAAGATATGGACACCTATTTCGAAAATGACAGCATCGCTGATGATACTATTTCCATCAGTAATGACAGCAAAATAGCAATTAGTGATATCCCTTTTGATCCCGGTCGACTGGGTTGGCTTTTTACTATCAATCCGCATCTGGAACCCCTGCTGCCGATCGTACCCGATTCCGATGGCAATATCGGCTTCGAAGAATTCTGGAATATGCCGGCATTGTCCGTGCTTTCCAAGTTGAAACTGAATTATTTCAAAAATTATGTGGTGATTAAATATAAGAAAATCGGACAGAAATATAATTCACTGGTCAATCCCTATTTACAAAAGAATTTTCAGGAATTTCAGATAGAGGATAGAATTCGGTTTTATGAAGACCGGATCATTGCAAAAATTGGCTATACCAATCGAATAAATAACTATTCTATGGAAAAATCCGGCCGCTATTATCGTAATGCTGTCAATTTTGGCTTTTCATTTTTTTCCCTCAGCGCTTTACCCAATATGGATTACAATGGTTATTTTGATATTCGTGAAAACCATATCGATGGACTGGATACACTCTATATTTCCGACACCGATTATCAACTTCGTGACAGCCGCATTAGAATGGGAGCTATGCGCCATAATATTTCCATGACCAAAGAATTTGATTGGTTAAACAAAGTCCATGTCATTCAACTGAATTATTCTTTCAACAATAATTTTGATATGGTGGATAACCGGCTGGTGGATTATAATTTTTCTGCCTACAAGGGTCGTATTATTCGGTTGAATTATCGCCTCAATGTCCTGAAACGCTCCCGGATCAATTTTGAAATTCGCAATAATAATTCCGATTTTGGTGAGGATAATGCGGATATTCTTGGTATCAGCGCGGCTTTTAATAATTATGAAAAACGGGAAACCTACTGGTATTATGGGCGGTATGACTTTTCCAGCGCAGCGGGTTTGTACGATTTTACCAATCACAAACTGACTTCGGGAGTGAACTATAACCTCTATGACAACCACCGGTTGAATTTTTACGCAAAATTGTCTTATTTTCAAGACCGTTTGACTGAAACCAATTATGCCGATTATAACCTGAATCTATCGTGGTATTATTATTTCCGATGAAAAAAAATACTAAAAATAACACGCGAATTTATTTTCTGATTCCTGTCATTTCAATAGCCCTGGTCATTTTTTTTAATCTGGTCAATTTATTTGATTATCTGGAACTAAAAAGTATTGACATGCGGTTCAAGATCAGAGGCGAGCAATCGCTGTCCCATTCTGATATTATTATCATTGCCATCGATGAACAGACCTATGGCAGCCTGAAAGAAAAATTTCCTTATCCGCGGTCTTATTATGCCAAATTAATTGACAATCTCACTGATGCCGGCGTCAAACAAATTATCTTTGATATCGAGTTCACAAAAGAAGATGAAATTAATCCTCAGGACGATAAACAATTGGCAGCTAGCATAAAAAAAGCAGGTAATGTCATTTTGGCCGGCACCATTATTCGTAATATCGAAAAACAGTATGACTATTACCTGGCGCCCACCGGTGATCTGCGGGATCAATCCCTGGCTAATGGCCTTGTCAATGATATTCATGATGAAGATGGGTTTGTGCGGCGCTATAATATTTTTATTCCCTGCCAGAAAAAAATCTATTACACAATCAGTACCCTGGGATATGTGACTGAAGAAGGACTGGATCCGCGGCATCTCGGTTATCAGCGAAAGGGCAAATTTTGTCTTGTCGAAGATACGACGGCTGCCGAAACAGTATCCATCAGAACCACCCGTGAAAAATTCTGGCAGCAGCAATCTTTTATGATCAATTATTATGGTGCGGCGGGTTCATTTCCCTATTATTCTTTTTCCCAGGTTTTGGATGATTCAGAGTTTGAATTAGCCAGTGAATGGGATAATGATTATATGGAAATCTGGAAGAAGAACTCCAATTTCCCGAATATTTTGCGAATTAACTTTTTGAGTTCGGAAAATCAACAATTAGCGGAATCTTTACTGGGTAATGATGAAAAGGTCGAGGAAATCATTCAGTTGGAGAATCCTTTTAATAATAAGATCGCGTTAATCGGCTCCTCATTACCGGAATTGCATGATGAACGCTATACTCCATTTTATCATTTTGAAAATGAAAACCGCTTGACCCCGGGAGTGGAGATCCATGCCCATGCCCTGCAAACATTACTGGATAAGAACTACCTCAGGAAGACATCAATTCTGAGTAATTTAATTGCCCTGCTGATTCTCAATTATCTCCTGGTCTTCTTTGCCCAGAAATACCGTCCGTTAAAAGGAGCTGGAATTACAGCGCTGACACTTCTTGTGCTGTTTTTTGTAAGTGTGTTTCTTTTTTCCATGTTCAATCTGATCATGCCCCTGATCATGGTTGTGTCCTCATTGGTGCTGAGTTATTTTAGTGTGCTGGGTGTGGAATTTTTTAATGAGGAAAAAGAAAAACGCAAAATCAGAAATATGTTCCAGACTTATACCAGCGCCAAGGTGCTGAAATTTTTAGAGGAAAATCCTGACAGTTTCAGCCTGAAAGGGGAACGGCGGGAAGCCACCATTCTTTTTTCTGATGTTGCCGGATTTACAACTATCTCAGAGAATTTAAGCGCAAAGGATTTGTCAACCCTACTGAACAGATATCTGACCCCTATGACCCGTATCATGATGAAGTATGATGGCTACGTGGATAAATACCAGGGTGACGGGATCATGTGTAATTTCGGTGTGCCTATCGTTGATAATGATCACGCCTGGAAAGCCTGTTTTTCAGCCCTGGAACAATTAGCGGTTCTGGATAGCATGCGTGGGGATTTTATAACGGATTTTGGCTTTGATGTGGATATCAGGATCGGAATCAATACCGGAATTTTGAGCGCCGGAAATATGGGATCAGCGGAACGCTTTCAATATTCTGTGATCGGAGATGTGGTCAATCAGGCGGCCCGGTTTGAGAGTGCTAACAAACAGTACGGAACACGAATAATGATTGGGGAGGAGACTTTCCGCAAGGCCGGTAATAGAATTGTCGCCCGTGTCCTGGATAAAATCGTTGTCAAAGGGAAAGCAAAACCGGTTAAGGTCTATAATCTGGTGGGGCGCAGCAATGATATTTCTGACGAATTGATGTCCTTTGTGAAATTTTATAATAGTGGTATGGATGATTATTTTTCCAGAAACTGGTCCGGTGCCATTGATAATTTTCAAAAAGCACTGACAATTCAAGCGGATTATGCTGCGGAATTAATGATCAACCGCACAAAAGAATTTTTGAAAAATCCACCGCCCGATGACTGGCATGGGGAATTTATTCTGACCAGTAAATAAAAAATTATACTAATTTTCAAAAAGAATGCTTCATGTTTATATTTGGGAAGTAGGCTGAAGCCTACTAATTTCAGGTATCTGGCAGTTTTTCACCACAATAAATTGTGGTGTTAATCTGAATAAAAAAATTTGAATATAAAACCATCCGAATAGCATTATGGGAACCTCTAAATAATTAACCTGAATTATTCATGAATTTTCAAATCTTTCAAGCAAAACAAATAAAATTA
>CAZCHS010000064.1:0-18961 GCA_964498725.1 uncultured bacterium
ACTTCAGTTGGTGGATCGCAGACTCTCACAATATCAATAACGGTTTCAACCGTTTCCATGCTTTCCACTTTTGGCTTTTGGCTTTAGGCTTTCCGCTTTCAACTTTTCACTCCCTCTCCATCATTTCAAACACCACCGGCGTAATAAACAAGGTCAGCACAGTGGTAAAGAAGAGCCCGCCGATAATCGTCACAGCCAACGGTTGATTAATTTCCGCATTACCGCCATAACCAAAAGCCATCGGCAGCATCGCCACAATAGTGGTCAATGTGGTCATCATAACCGGACGAAATTTATCCTTACTGGTTTTTAAAACCGCCTCCCGAACCGACATATTTTGTTGCTTCAGCGTCACCATGTAATCCAACTTCACAATAGCATCATTGACCCCAATCCCAATCAGCATTACAATCCCGATGATCGAGATCACATTGAGGCTCAATCCAAAAATCATCAACCCCAGCACCGCGCCCATAAAGCCAATCGGTACAGTCAGAATGATATTAAGAGGATGGAGAAAAGATTCAAATTGCGCCGCTAAAATCAAATAAACAATCACCGTCGCCAGCAAAAAGGCTTTGAATAGATCGGAAAAGGATTTAGCTGTTCGCAGACTTTCTCCTGATAAAAAAACCTCTACATTAGGTGATTGGTTATTTCGAATCCAATTATTCAATTCCTGTGTCAGAGCAGTAATATTTTTTGATGGGGTATAGGCTTCCACAGAAATCACACGTTTTTTATTGACCCGTTTTTGTTCCAGTACTTTCTCTGTTTTAGTAATATCAAAGAGCTGCTCATTCCGTAATGGCAGATTTCTGAGATTATTTTTCTGCTGCATTAATTTAGGCAACGATTTGATAGCCGATTGCCCGGCATTGAGGTAGATGGGAATTTTATGACTCCCTTCCTGCCACAAGCCGATACGGTCACCGGACGCCATGATTTTCAATTTTTGAGCTGATTTTTCGGGCGGAAGATTATATTTCTTCAGAATATTTTCATTAAAATTGGCCATATAGACCTGTTTGATTCCGCCGGTATTAACGGTCACTTCTGATGCCCGCGCATCCAGCCATTGCGCCAGTTTTTCAGCCATTTCAGAACGGGATTTTTCATCATCGCCTTCCAGGTAAACCACAATATTTTTCCCTTTTTTGCCGGACATCTCTTTTTGTAATGGTGTTGGTCGTGAAATCGCAATCTGATTGTAGGGCAGGGAAATGGCTTTTTTGTAGATTTTTCGAGAAAATTGTTTGTCCTTAATGGCTGTTTTTAAGTTAACAAAAAATTGAATGGTATAATATCCCGGTGTGAAATTGATCGCCTGCAAAGAATTTTTGGAACCGGAATAGGGATCAAAAGTATTGACCGAAACATTGTTGACATTTTCCAGGGCCAGCAATTTTTCAATGGTGGCCTGAGTTTTAGTTTGAATAATGTCATAGGGAAATTCACCGGAAGTTTCGATGGTGATTTCGATTCGATCCGAAGAGACTTCCGGCCAGTATTGCCTGGATAGAAAAAATTGCCAGCCAATGACAGCAATTACGACCAAAATAAGTAATATCAAAAACAAGCGGTTTTTATTATTCAGGAAAACGTCCAATAATCTATGATATTTTTCTTCCAGCCAATTGTAGGTTTTATCGAACAAATAATAAAAGGGTTTCAGTAATAAGGATAACAATTTTTCCAGAAACTTCAACAAATAGCCCGGCAGGAAAAATGCAAATCGAAGTCCTTTCATCAGCAGTCGTTTAACCAGGAATTTTTTCTTTAATTCTTCATTATGAAAAATTTTCTCCTTACGACTGATGCTCATTTTGAAAAAGGCCGGAATCAGTGTCAGCGCCGCCAGCAAAGAAACCACCAGTACATAGATAATTGCCAGGGCTTGTTCCTTGAAAAGAATAGCAGCATAGCCTTTTACATAAATAATCGGGAAAAATATCGCAATTGTGGTAAAGGTCGAGCCGGCAATCGCGCGGCCAACTTCTTTGACGCCGCGATGAATGGATTGGTCCACATTATCTTTATTGTAATTTTTATTTATCGCGTCCAGCATCACGATGCCATTATCCACAATCAGCCCGATTCCCAAAGCCAGCCCGCCCAGGGTCATTATATTAAAGGTAATGCTATGCAGATAGAGCATATTGAATGTAAATAACAAACTCACGGGAATAATCAGCGCCAGAATGATGGAATATCGAATATCCTTCAGAAATAATAGGATGACAAAAAATGCCAGGAAAGCGCCCAATAAAATCGATTGCTTCAGTGAATCCATGGCTTGCTGAACATATTTCCCCTGGTTTTTGATAACATTAAAACTGAAATCGGGGAATTTATCATTGATTTTATTGATTTCCGTAATTGCCATTTGCGCGGCATCAATGGCATTAGCGCCGGATTCTTTGAAAATACTGATGGTGAGCGCCGGATTGCCATTATCATAATTATGACCATAAAATGGCAATGGCTCTCGTTTAATGGCGGCAATTTTACCCAACTGTATATGCTCGTTGTGATTATTGGTAATGGGAATTTTCAGCATCTGCTGCAGATTTTTGATTGGGAATTCTACCGTCAGTTTATGACGCGCATAGCCCACTTTTACTTCATGAGAAAAAGATTGATTGGGCAAATTGGCCAAAATTGCATTCTGAATACTACCATAATCAATATTGTATTGCTCACATTTTTGCGGATTGACGATAATTTGAATGGCTTTTTGCGGCATACCGGTGACCATTGCGCTGGCCACACCATCGATTTGGGAAAGCCGCGGCTTGAGCACATCTTCCGCAAAGGTGGACAATTCCGACAGACTTGTCTCTCCGGAAAAAGTCAACTGTACAATGGGCAGAGACCCGGGATTGAAATCCATAATATAGGGGCGGTCCGCATTTTCCGGAAACCGGTCTGTCATGGCATCGATTTTTTCACGCAATCTCAGCAATGTATATTTGACATCGATGTTCCAACGGAATTGAATATGAATAATGCCATAGCCGTCCCTTGAGTAGGAAATAATATCACTGATTCCGGAAATGGCGGATATGGATTCTTCCAGGGGCTGCACAATATATTTTTCCACTTCTTCAGAACTGCTGTTGGGATAATCGCAAAGCACAATGAATTCCGGGTATTCGATTTCCGGTAAAAAGGAGATGTTCATGTTCTGACCGGACCGTATCCCGAAAATCACGATTGCGATGGTCAGCATTAAGATGGCGATTGGTTTTTTGATACTATACATGAATTCTATCTATTTCCAGAATTTATAAACCCTTGAAAGGGTTTTGGTTCTACTTCTGTTTTCTCCTCCACCAGTTGAAACTGGTGGTTAATGAGAGTTATGCGGATTATAGTCGTCATTAACCGATAAAGACATTGGAATTTCAGGTGGTATATTATTCCATACAAAAAATGCTTTCCTCTCATCTTCAGGCACAAATACTTATTATCACTTTTTAACAATGAGCGATAATAGGAATTATCGCCTGCAAAAATAATCGTACAATCTATCATAAAGTTACAATCTACTCAACATTCTATCTTCTCTATCTTTCTCATTCTTTCTCATTAGCCACCAACTTTTTAACCGGTGAAATTATTTTATCACATGATTATCTGATGGATTATGACTTCCCGTAATACAAAAAACATGGTTAAAAACGATATACTGTCCTAATCACAGTCAACCATTCCCAGATTATTTTCATTTCTCATTCTCATTAACCACCAACTTCAGTTGGTGGATTTCAGTCTCTCCTAATATCAAGAACGGTTTCAACCGTTTACAACTCACAAGTTTCCTACCTTAACTCTCACATTGTGTGCTAAAGAATAATGCCCCCCAACAATCACCGTATCCCCGATACTAATTCCTTTGGTAATTTCCAGGTACTCGTTGTTCCCAAAACCCAGATCAACATAACACCATTTCGCGATTCCTTCTTTCACCACAAACACCAGGTCGCGGTCATTGCGGTTCAGCAGGGCGGCGCGGGGAATATAAAGACGATCATGGTAGATATTCTTTTCCAATTTCACCTGGATGTGCTGGCCGTCTTTGTAAATATGGCCCGGATTGTCCACATAGGCAATGGCAGTTCCGGTATGTTTATTCTCATCAATTTTTGGAAGCACCGACTCTATGGTTGTGGTTTGATTGCCATCATTGAGCAGGTAAATTTTTGTCCCCGGTTCAATGGCCCTGATGTCTTCTTCCAGAATTTCCACTTTTACCTGCATCTCAGACAGATCAGTGAGATCGCAGATTTTCCTGCCGGCAGCAATATGAGCGCCGGGATAGATCGTCACATCGGAAATAATACCGGAAAAGGACGCTTTGATCACACAATTGTCCAATTGATATTCATATTCCTTGACCATATTATAATTGGTCTGAATATTAAGACGCGATAATACAACCGTCATTTTGGCCGATTCCGGTACCGGATAATGGGGTATTCGATTGTCATCTTCCGCGGCTTCCAATTGGTATTGCCGCCATTTATCGACCAATGCAATATCTTCCGAGGTTGACAACTCCAACACCAGTTCAGACAGCGCTTTCATAAAGTCACTTCTGGACTTGACCAGTTTGTTATGAATATTCCGCTGATCCAATACCAATAATGTATCGCCTTTTTCTACCTGTTTCCCGTCATGGATTCGAATATTCACTACTGGCGCGGAGACCAGGGAATTGATCTCACCCTTCTGGCAGGCAACCATGATGGCAGCGGTTTCTATGGTTTCGTGGAGTGTGCCTTTTTGGGCTGTGGCAATATCGACGGTAACGCCGTTGCTTTCTGGTTTGGGTATATCTTTATCCCCTGCATCCTCATTTTTATCGCATTGTGACAATACAATTAAAACAAGACACAAAATTATTAAAAGCCTTTTGATTTGTTTCATAAAATCCCTTGAAATCTTTTCTTTAAATAACTTAATTTAACAGGACTGCATATTCAAGGAGAATGTTATAAACTGAATAGCATTTTAAAATCTATAATTATTCTGTTAAAAATACTTAAAGGGTACTAAAAATAGTTGAATTTTTAATTGCATTGACTAATATCGGATACGGATTAATATTACCATATACATAAGGAAACAACCACTTGATCACCATTACTTCAAAATGTAAATGGGTAGGTGTATTCCAGGCATTACCACTATTCCCGGCATACCCGATTACTGTTCCCTGTTTTACTTTTTGGTTAATTTTAATATCTGCAAATCCGGATAAGTGGGCATAATAATACAACCGGTTATCATTGCCAAGCAGATAAACAACCTTCCCGCCAAGATTATCCTGGCCTGTATAAACAATCGTCCCATCAATCACGGATAACAAGCCTGTCCCATAGTCGCAAAAAAGATCAATTCCCTGGTGTTTTCTGCCGCCGGGCCGGGATGCGCCATAGGTGTCATCAAAATCTTTTGTTTCAATATCACTTAATGGAAGTATTAGTTTTGAGGTAAAATTGTCTTTTAGGTTATAGTTTTTATAAATATTCAATCTCATCTTAAATCTTTCCTGATTAAAAATTGATATGTTAAATACAATTAAGATGATAAATAAAAACCACAAAAAATATTTAGAGATATTTCTCCTTTCCTAATTTTATCTAAAAAATAATTCCCGTATCTTTTAAGTCTTCAATATTGTTTATTACTAGATTCAACAGGATATCCATTATTGACCCAACAATTAAAACCACCACTGATAATAAAAATATTACTCATACCATTAGATTTGAAAAATTCTAATGCTTTTTGACTCAATCCACACATTTTATTGCCGCAGTAAAGAAAAATTTTAAAATTATTGTTAGTAATATATTTTATTGGAAGAATCTTTTTATATTTCCATCTTAATGTATATGGTATATTAATAGCTGATTTAATATGCAACCTTTCATATTCTTCTATTGTTCTTAAGTCTATGAATACTATATTGCTATCTCTTTTGTATAATTCATAGATGGGAAGACATGATAAAGAATTAGTTTCTATACTCTTTTCATTGATTTTAAGATAATTACTTAAACTAATTGTAAAAAAAATTACAACTAAAATGAATATCATTGTATTTTTAGTTTTCATACCTATCAGCCTTTAATTATTGCCCTCTGTGAATTTATAAATAGAAATATGGTTATATTCTGGATTCAAATTATACTCTTTTGTGTTAAAGAAATATAAATTATCATTAAAAACGCCTAATAATCTAAACTCTGATTCTTGCATAAAAAAACTTTCAAGGATATGACCTTTACTATTAATTATTTGATATAGGTACTCATAATCAGATTCGGTTTTTTTTCTTAGTACTGATAAAATATAGGATTTATTTTTTGAGTAGATCATATACAGATCATTAATTAGATGATAATTGTTTACTAAATTTTTATATTCTGCTCCTTTACCTCTAGTTTTTCTGAGTATTTTTTTTGCTTTTTCAATCTCTTTATTTGCTGAAATATAATCGGGATTTTTGTTGTCTTCAAAATTCATTGATGTTTGCAAATTTAAATTCGAATCAACTTTAAATATTTTATATGGAAAGCATCTTGCAAAATACACATTTTTATTAAGCGTATCATAGGTGATTCCACCAGAGAATGGAGAATTATAAATCCAACTAAATTGAGGTGACAGAATATGGTTCTCTTTTATTAGTTGCCCTGTTTTAAAATCATAAACATCAAGTAGATTTAAATTTTGGTCGGTACCGGCTGGGGGGTCATTATTTAGTAGAAATATTTTTCTAAAAGCGCAAACAAGTTTTGAATTTGTAACTTTACCAAAAGAATTAAAGTATTCTTCTGATTTTATATTGATGCATTCGATGGGTTCCTGGTTTATATCTTTTATATACAGATAATTTTTATATAAATATAAATTTAATGGGTAAATATATTCACCTGGACCTTTTCCATTTTGTGAAATTTGTTTGACATCAAACACATATTTCTCTTTTGAATGGATAACATTACATTTATAGATTTTATTAGAATAAGCAGTTGACAAATAAAACGATAATGAATCATCAAAAGCCACAAAATTTATTACTCCAACTTCTGATGTCGGAATTTTTATAATATTCACCCTTTTAAGAGATTTTATTTCATTAATTGAATTCTTTTTTGGTTTTATCTCACAGTTTAGTAAAATTAAACAAAAAAGTAATAAGTATATTAATTTTTTTTCCATGATAAATCCTCTTATGATAAGTACTTCATGCATTAAAGCATGAAGTACTTTTGTTATTATTAGCAGCTACCTGTACATTTTGGGCAATAGACTTGTGTGCAACCAACGAATTGGCATATACATCTTAAACCAGCATCGATACATATAAATCCAGGCATTCCGTACATACTATCAGTTTCACAATTTTTCGATGCTGCATACGCTTTCTGAAACAAACTAACTTTCAAACTCCCCAAAGACAGATTAGCATTCTGACTATCATTGGCGTCAAAATAAACTGAAATGTTGAGCAGCATTGCAACGGCAAATAGGCCAACTGTTACAATTTTCATGAGTTTAGATTTCATGACTTTCTCCTTTTTTTATTAATGTTTACTTTTCTTCTTTTGGTATCGCGATTACCATATTTTTAGCCAAAGGCTAAAAGCACAAAGCCTAAAGCAATTCAACCAGACTTTATTAACTTTTTGCTTTTTGCTTTTGGCGTTTGGCTTTGAACTAAATTTCTTACCTCCTCCTGCATCTCATAAATCGTAATAAATTTTTTAATCTTCATATTCAATAGTTCCCTGGCTTTTTAACACCTAATGAAGTATTTTTTTAAATAAATTGATGATGCACTTGAGAGTTAAATCCAGGAAACAAGTAAACAGGTATTCAACAAAAAAATATTAAATTAAGCGACAGACTAATTTGTCAAAGAACTAATATCAATAGGGAGATTATAATACTCCCAACCATCTAAACCCTCTTCCATTTTATAAACATTTTTAAACTTTTGTTTTTGTAAAAATTTAACCATTAATTCACTCAGTGTGCAATTAGTGCCATCACAATAGACAATGATCGGATGCTTTTTATCTAAATGAAACAGCTCGGTATCATTCCATCTTGATCTATATCCATAGAATAAATTAATGGAATTAGAAATGTGTTTCTTATCATATAACTCACGAGTTCTAGCATCGATAAATAAGCCTTTTTGATTTTTCCAATATTTATTGTATGCATTATAAACATCAATAAGTTTTACATAATTCCTTTTTCTATCAATTGTTGTATTTACTATATTTATTGTACATAAAATAATGATAAACCAAATTATGAAATATTTTTTCATTGTATTGACCTTTTGATTAATTGTGAGGAGTTTTAAGAAATTTAATTTATTTTTTAATTACCACCTGCACACCAATCAGTAGCACAATTTGGATTTTGTTGTAATCCAATTTCGCTTGTACATTTCTTACTAAAGTGAGTAACCCATTTACAGCACTGTTTATAACCATAACTGCATCCAGTAGAACCACCACTTGCCCATGCTTTTTGAAAAAGGGAATATTTTAAACCGTTCAATGATAAATCATTGTTTTTCGTCGTATTTAAAGATAAGTTAAGATTAAATATAAATAATAGAGTAAAACTAATAATAGTAACATTTTTAAAAATAGATTTCATAACTAATTCTCCTTAATAAATAGTTTATTTATAATACTCCTCACAAATTAATCACATATCTTTTTAAATATATATTTTTACTATCTTCCATTGATTTAGTTTTATCAAAAACATAAATATAATTTTTATAAAATGTGAATTGACCAATTCTATCAATTTTAAAATTATGAATAATGACTCCATCTTCATTAATTATATAAAAAAATAACGGCTCCTTTGTGTCCATTCCTAAAGTATTAACAGTGCCGACAATAAAATATTGTTTTCCATTTGAAATAAAATTATGAATATGAGTAATTTTACTAAATTCATTGAAAATATGACCTTTTTCTTCCATAGAAGTAGAATTAATAAATTTTTTATAATGCTCTTTAGTATAATGAACAAAACCTGGTATTGACATTTCTCTATAATCCCAGGCATCATATTCATTAAACACAGAATCAATACGGTAAATGATAAAAGGTTGTGGATGACATAGATGAAAAACTCCATTTTTAGTACGAGTAATATCGCCCCCAATAACATCTAAATTTTTCATCTTAAACTTAAAATATCTATCAGACAAACTATTATTCTCTAAATTATACACATTTAATAAATAATTATTAATCTTATTGCACAAATAACTAACAAATAAATATTTACCATCTACATACAATGATCCAATGCTATGTTGATTAGTAACGACTTCCCGCCACTCATTTGTTTCATAATTTATTTTTTCGATAGTTAGACTATTTATATCTGTATAATAAATATCATGTTTATTAATAAATAATTTGTATGGAACATCATATTCTCCTGGGCCTTTACCATGTCTTCCAATTTGCATAACAAATTCCAAGTTGTTTTCTATTTGATCTAGTACACACATATTAATTTTAGATTCGTATGCAAGTGTACAAAAAAAAGTATCTTCATTTATAAACTCTATAATCATTGGTTCACTACATAGTTTAACATCCCATTTATATTCTTTTAATAGTTCAATATATTGACATTTATTAATATCTGGAATTTTATTATTATTGCTGCAAGATACATTGAAGAGCAAAAATACATTCAAAAATAGCAACAATAGAATATTAAATAGATTTTGTTTTATCTTATTCATTATTTAGTTTTCCTAACATATTTTTAATTTCATTTTTAATTTCATATATTGCTCTAGAATTTATTTTAATTTTCATATTTAATATTTCTTCTGCTTTAGAATTGAATAATTCAATTTTATTATATTTATTGTAGAGTTTTGCCAATAAGTATTTTTGATACATCTGGTGAGGGACAATTTTTTCTGCTAATTGATAATATTTTTCTGCATTTTTATAATTATTGGTCTCCTTATAGCAATTAGCGATATTTATATAAAGATTTGGATCGCTAATATATTTCCGGGCCTCATTTAAGATTGGAATTGCCTCTGCATATTTTCCATATAATGTCAGTGTTCCACCATAATTAAGCAAGTAGTCACCATCTGTTTTTAAATTTAAATATAATTGTTTGTAAATATTTTCAGATATTTCATATTGCTGGATTGAAGAATAATAATTTGCCAGATTCCATCGCTTATTAATATTATACTTTTTGTATTGAGTATAAGCCATGGCTACAACTGAGATTACTAGAATAATTGCAATGATTTTTAAAACCATATTACTGAGAGTAAGGTTGTTTAAAAACTTCAGAGATTGCCACGATCTTCGGTGTTTGCTGATACTGCAAGTAATGACAGTTCTCTGGTCAAACAAACTCAGCAATCCAACCAAAATCACTAAAGATGGTAAGATATGTAAAGGAAATGTAAATAAACATTCTACTAAATATGCAAGCAATCCTGCGAAAACAATAATGGTTACGGATTGTTGTTTTTTGTACATATAAATATAAATTCTAAATATCGTAAATATAATTAAAATAAATAGTACGAGTCCAGTAATCCCAAGTTCAGTCAATATTTCCAAATAATCACAATGACCATATTCGTTATTCCCGGCAATCAGTTTTTCCTGTTCAGGTCGTTCTGCCGCTGCAAAATAATCTGCCTGGTATGTATTGTAATGCAATCCGTAACTGTTAAATCCATGGCCAAAAACGGGCTTATCCTTAATCATATTGGCAGTTACTTTCCATTGCAGCACCCGGCCAAAGGCGGAATCTTTTTTATAATTGTATAGAAATATTGAACCCGATAGGATAATTGATAGTAAAAGAATAATAAAAATACTTAACCGCAAGGGACGCAAGGTTCGCGAAGATTTTTGTCCACTACCATCTTTCTGCGGATGAATCAATTGCCTTTTTTGGATATCCCCAGATGACACTTTCCGATTGGGATGAATGGAAACATTATGTTTTGTATTTGCAGTCTCCTTCTCTGTTATAAAAAAAATATGAAATTTTTGAAATAATGAATACTTATACTCCAGAACAATTCCCATACCGACAATAGCCCCCACCCATGCTGATCTGCTATTGGTTGCAGGAATTACCAATAAAGTTAAAAGAAATGTTATCAAACCGGCATTCTTTAATAAATTATTAAAAGAAAACGCTGCGGTCTTAGCGTCCTCCGGGGTCAATAAATAAACACCTAATGATAAAGGAATAAAGGGCCCCAGAAAAGAGCCATAGGGAGCGGGATTGCCAAAATTCCCGAAGACCTTAAAACCACCGATATTGGGCGGCACCGGCAGAATATTGTAGAGTTGCAATAAACCATAGATGGCCTGCCCCATTCCCACCAGTAATATGATTAGCAGAAATAGTTTTTCATTTGTTTGGGGTTGCTTTCGGGATTGCCCGACTGCTCCCGGAGGGCGGGCAGGCCACGTTGGGTTAAAACCACTCCCCGCAATGGCGGGAGAGAATAAATATTTCCAGAAAAAATAAAGTCCCAAAAGCATAGCCAGTGTCAAAAACCGGGTGTTCAGCAGCGGCGTATTGGGTGTTAGCACCATTCGAATAAACCCATACAAACAGAAAATCAGCAGGGCTATATCTATTTTTGTCAATGCTATTCTCAATGGCTTTTTATTCATGAGAAAATAGCCTGCTATAACTGTAAAAATAATTAATGTCACAAAATAGAAATAAAAGGTTTTCGCCGTATAGCGGCCATTGACCAGGTCACTGGAAAAAATATAGACCGTGAACAAGGGCAGCGATGCTATCAGCAGCATTAAGTAGTTTAAAAGTTTTGATATGGTTGTTTTTGTTTTCATTTCATTTATTTTTATAAACCCTTAAAAGGGTTCAATTCTTCTTCTTTTTCTTTGTCCACCAGTTGAAACTGGTGGTTAATGAGAATCTCAAAGAAAATCACAGTTCGATGTCCGGTCAATAGTTTAAACATATTTCTAACACCACCGCCTGCTGACACCGGATACTTTTCAGATGACAATTCTCAATAGTAATCAACTTAATAACCTGTGAAATTATTTTGTCACATGATTATCTGGATTATGACTTCTCGTAATAACAAAAAAACTGGTTCATAACAATATATTGTCCTATTCATTGTAAACTATTCCCAGAATACTTTCATTTCCCATTCTCATTTCTCATTAACCACCAACTTTAGTTGGTGGATTATAGTCGCTCCTATTATCAAGAACGGTTTCAACCGTTTCTAAAACACTATTAAAAATCAAGCGTGCAGGTGTATGAACATTAGGCTATTTCAATTAACTCCCGCACGCTTCATAATTTTTATAACAAATTCCTGATTGTTTTTTACAAAAAGATAAGTTGCCATTCCGAGAAAAAGAGTATTTCTGATAACCATTGTCCATCCCACTTTACTCTCCATTAGGCTCCCGAAACAACCGCAATCATCACTAATTTTTAATAAAGTTCCGTAAATACTGATCACAAAGAACCCGGAAAATAATAAAAGATTTAATAAATAAGTTAATTCTTTTTTGTATCGAAAAATGATACCGGCGGCAATCGCCAGTTCCATAACCGGCATAATTGAAGCGATTGGCAGTACCAGAAAATCCGGTATCAGCGGTAATTTCTGCATTAATTGAATTGCCGGCATGGGGTCAATAATTTTTCCTATGCCCGATATTAATAATACAAATACAATGATTCCATTAATAAAAATGTTCATATCCCTGCCAGATTTATTTAAAAAAATTAGTAATTTTGCCTAAGTTCTTATGTATTTTAATGTATAGTTTTTAAACAGTCAAGGTTTTTTTCTCCCCCCCCCATTTTTTTTGCTATAACACTTATTTTCAAATGATTACAAATCTATTTTTTTTATACGAGGGTACATGTTATGTGCAAATATGAGGTGTGCTCGTCAGCGTTTTGGTGAGTGTTATAAACCCTTGAAAGGGTTCCCAATTTTTGTTGATTCTTCCGCCACCAGTTGAAACTGGTGGTTGATGAGAATCTCAAAAAAGGCCACTGCTTGATGGCCGGTCAATAGTTAAACCTAATTCCGACACCATTATTTGCTGACACCGGATATCTTCCAGACGGCAATTCTCAATAACCACCAACTTTTTAACCTGTGAAATTATTTTGTCACATGATTATCTGATGGATTATGACTTCCCGTAATACAAAAAACATGGTTAAAAACGATATACTGTCCTAATCACAGTCAACCATTCCCAGGTTATTTTCATTTCTCATTCTCATTAACCACTAACTTTAGTTGGTGGATTGCAGTCTCTCCAATATCAAGAACGGTTTCAACCGTTTACTGTCATTTTCAAAGATCTTATAAACTCTTGAAAGGGTTTTGGTTCTACTTCTGTTTTCTCTTCCACCAGTTGAAACTGGTGGTTAATGAGAATCTCAAAAAAAAACCACTGCTTGATGGCCGGTCAATAGCTTAAACACATTTCTGACTCCATTGCCTGCTGTCACCGGATACCTTCCAGATGGCAATTCTCAATAGCCACCAACTTTTTAACTTGTAAAATTATTTTGTCACATGATTATCTGATGGATTATGACTTCCCGTAATACAAAAAACATGGTTAAAAACGATATACTGTCCTAATCACAGTCAACCATTCCCAGGTTATTTTCATTTCTCATTCTCATTAACCACTAACTTTAGTTGGTGGATTGCAGTCTCTCCAATATCAAGAACGGTTTCAACCGTTTACAAATTCTAACAAACCCTTGAAAGGGTTCCCGGTTTTTATTGTTTCTTGTACCTATCATTGTCATCTGCAACAAATCAAAACAATGGAGTTCCAAAAAGGAATTTCCAAATAATCTTTCAGATAATCACAATCCAATCAATTAACCACCAACTTTAGTTGGTGGATCGCAGACTCTCACAAAATCAATAACGGTTTCAACCGTTTACAAATGTTGCTTTCCCTATCCCGCTATCCATTATTGGCAATTCAAGAAAACAAAAAAACTATATCTATCTACCATATATTTTTATAAATTATCCAAAATGAAAAGCGAAAACAGAAAAAACCAACAGGGAATGAAAATGAAACCGAAAGAAACAGATAAAAAAGAATACCTGAATTTTATTCACCAAATTATTGAAGAAGATATAAAGAATGGCAAACATGGCGGCCGGGTGCATACACGATTCCCACCGGAACCCAACGGCTATCTCCATATCGGGCACGCCAAAGCCATTTGCATGAATTTTAACACCGCTGAAAAATACAACGGCCTCTGCAACCTCAGATTTGACGATACCAATCCTATCAAAGAAGAAGATGAATATGTCAATTCCATTAAGGAGGATGTTCGCTGGCTGGGATATGACTGGGGTGACCGGCTTTATTACGCCTCTGATTATTTTCAGCAGATGTATGATTATGCGGTGGAATTGATCAAAAAAGGCAAAGCTTATGTCTGCGACCTCTCTCCGGAAGAAGTCCGGGAATATCATGGTACACCAACAGAAAAAGGCAAAAATTCACCCTATCGCGATCGCTCCGTTGAAGAAAATCTCAATCTGTTTGAACGCATGAAAAACGGTGAGTTCCCCAATGGCACGCGCACCCTTCGCGCAAAAATTGACATGGCCCACCCCAATATGAATATGCGGGACCCCATCATGTACCGTATTTTACACGCTTCACATCATAACACCGGCGACAAATGGTGTGTCTACCCGATGTATGACTGGGCCCACGGTCTGGAAGACTCCATCGAAGGGATTACCCATTCATTGTGTACTTTGGAATTCGAAGACCATCGTCCGCTTTATGATTGGTTTTTGGACCAACTGGATAATGTTCACCGGCCGCAGCAGATTGAATTTGCCCGTCTCAATTTGAACTTTACTGTGATGAGCAAGCGAAAATTGTTGGAACTGGTGCAAAAAGGCCTGGTCAATGGCTGGAATGATCCGCGAATGCCCACCATTAGTGGTATGCGTCGCCGTGGCTTTCCACCGGAAGCGATTCGGGATTTTGCGGACAGAATCGGCCTGGCCAAACGGGAAAGCACTGTTGATGTGGCCTTACTGGAATTCTGTGTTCGCGAGCGACTCAATAAATCCGCTGAACGCCGTATGGCAGTCCTCGATCCGCTAAAAATTGTGATCACAAATTATCCGGAAGACAAAGTGGAAATGATGGAAGCCATCAATAATCCGGAAGATGAAGACGCCGGCACCCGGGAAGTTCCTTTCAGCCGGGAAATTTATATTGAAAAATCCGATTTTATGGAAGACCCGCCGAAAAAATTCTACCGGTTAGCGCCGGGCCGGGAAGTCCGCTTGCGCTATGCCTATTTCATCACCTGTACCGATGTGGTCAAGAATGATCAGGGGGAAATCACGGAATTGCATTGTACCTATGATCCGGCTACCCGGGGCGGGGACGCGCCGGACGGACGGCATGTCAAAGCCACCATGCACTGGGTCAGCTGCGGCCATGGGATTTCCGCGGAAGTCCGTCAGTATGACCGCCTATTCAAAGTAGAAAATCCCCTGGGTCATCCGGATAAAGATTTTAAGGAATTCCTCAATGAACACTCACTGGAAATCCTGGATAATTGTCAATTGGAACCGGACCTGAAAAATTTCAAACCGGGACAGCATGTTCAGTTTGAACGCCTGGGATATTTCATTCCTGATCCGGATACCAATGAGGAAAAGTTGGTATTCAACCGCACCCTACCACTGCGGGATGACTGGAAAAAAATTCTGAAACAGCAGCGCCGGGAAGAAAACGAACGCCGCGCCCGGGAAAAACGCGCCAAACGGAAGAAGAAAAAAAAATAATAGTATTATCCCTTCCGCATCCATCTGTGGAAGGGATTTTTTTTGCTCTATATCTATATATTTCTGCATACCAATCTTTTGTCAAACTCCTTTGGAGTTATTTTTATATATCATTTTTGCCATGGGTTGGCACCCATGGTTATTCATATTTCATCCCTTCGGGATTTTTGTTTGTAGGAACCATGGTGTAGGACAATTTTTCAAATTGTTTGTAATTTCGTCCTCAGACGAAATTACTTTTATTCTTCAGGCAATATTTACAAAAATTTTGTTTACAAAACACTATACCCTCACTCATCTTGTTCAACATTCATTTCACCAACGGTGAAACACAGATTAACATAGGGCGAAATATAATGAAGCCCTATGAAAAAACCA
Organism: uncultured bacterium; assembly: GCA_964498725.1. Taxonomy (GTDB): domain Bacteria; phylum Fidelibacterota; class UBA2242; order UBA2242; family JAFGTP01; genus JAFGTP01. The sequence goes on from CAZCHS010000064.1 coordinate 16,307, forward strand.
GGGGCCCTGAATTTCCCTGAAGGGGAAACAGAGTATCCCACCAAATAGCATCAATAAATTAACGTCAGTTCGACTTAAAAAATTATTCATTTACATCAGTATCACACCCCCCTTGTTCTCCCTTAACAAAGGGGGACACGAATTGACAAACATTTGTTTGCGTTGAACTTAATTGATTGAATTCAGGTTAAATTATTATTATTTACCACCTGCCTTATTGATTTGAGATTGTCTTCAATTTTTCCTATCATGATCATAGAAAAACAGAATAAAAAAGAGAGACATTATGAATAATCAAAACGATACAATACAACCGCATAATAAATTGATCAATGAAAAAAGCCCCTATCTTCAACAACACGCCACTAATCCAGTGCAATGGTATCCCTGGAAAAAAGAAACCTTTGAGTTGGCAAAGGAAATGGACAAACCCATATTTCTTTCGATCGGGTATTCTACCTGCCACTGGTGCCATGTCATGGAAAAGGAGTCCTTTGAAGATGAAGAAGTGGCAAAATTACTCAATGAATATTTTATATCGATCAAAGTGGACCGGGAAGAACGCCCGGATATTGATAACGTTTATATGACTGTTACCCAGGCAATGACCGGTAGCGGCGGATGGCCCAATTCAATATTTATGACACCGGACAAGGAACCTTTTTTTGCCGGAACCTACTTCCCCAAACATGGCTTCGGTAACCGGCCGGGAATGATTGACCTGGTTCCCCATTTTGGCAAACTCTGGGAACAGCAAAAATCCAAACTCACTGGCAGCGCAAAACAGATAACAACAGAAATCAAAAAAATTACCCCAACTTCTACCCAATCAAAACTGGATAAAGAAATATTATACCAACCTTACCGTGATCTATCGGTTAATTTTGATACGGAATTTGGCGGATTTGGCACTGCCCCAAAATTTCCGACACCCCATCAACTGACCTATTTACTCAGAATATGGAAACACGAAGACCATCCCAATGCCCTGATGATGGTAGAGAAGACATTAAACATGATGCGATTAGGCGGTATATTTGATCAAATCGGCTTTGGTTTTCACCGGTATTCTACTGACAGAAAATGGCTGGTTCCTCATTTCGAAAAAATGCTCTACGACCAGGCGTTACTGGCAATGGTTTACACAGATGCATACCAGGAAACAACCAATCCGTTCTATGCCAAAACTGTCGAAGAAATATTAAATTATGTCATCACAAAGCTGTCTGTAGAATCCGGCGGATTTTATGCGGCTGAAGATGCCGATTCCGAAGGTGAGGAAGGATTATTTTATCTCTGGACCTGGGAAGAACTGGATAATGTACTCAATAGCAGTGAGCGTGAGACCTTTAACAAATTGTTCAATATACGACCGGAAGGTAATTTTCAGGAGGAATCTACCGGCAGAAGCAATGGTAAAAACATTCCTTACATGAAAAATAATCTCAGTCATTTTGCCCATAAATTTGAAATTGATACGGTGAAGTTAGAAAATGAGATCAATGAAATTAGAAAAAAATTATATCTTCACCGAGAAAAACGAATTCATCCCTTCAAAGACAAAAAAATCCTTACTGACTGGAACGGCCTGATGATTGGCGCCTTTGCAAAAGCCGGCAAGGTTCTCAACAATAAGGATTATCTGAACAGCGCCGAAAGGGCTGTTGATTTCATTCTAAAGCACCTGCTGGATGATGAAGGCAAATTACTTAAACGATATTGCGACGGCGAAGCAGCACTTCCGGCCCATTTAAATGATTATGCCTATTTTGTCTGGGGATTGATTGAACTGTATGAAGCATCTTTTAAGTCTGAATATTTACAATTAGCCAAAAATTTTACCGATAAAATGATTACTCTGTTTCATGATGATCAGGAGGGCGGATTTTTCCTGGCCGGTAACGATTCAGATCTTTTTCTGAAAAGCAAAGAAATATATGACGGCGCTACACCATCGGGAAATTCCGTGGCTGCAATGAATTTATTACGCCTGTCGAAATTACTGGGCGCTACTGATTACAGAGAAAAAGCCGGCGAAATATTTGACCTGTTCGCCGATCAGATAAAAAGAAACCCAACAGCCTTTACCCATATGTTGTCGGCTTATGACTTTCGGGTACATTCTTCCCATGAAATTGTAATTGTTGGGAGAAAAAATAGTCAGATAACCCGGAAGATATTAAATCTAATCAACCAAAAATATTTGCCCAATACAGTTGTTCTCTTCAAAGATATTGAAGACTCCTCCCTGGAAAAGATAGCCGAATATACAGCGAACTACAAAATGATTAATGACAAAACAACAATTTACCTGTGCAAAAATTTCTCCTGCAAAGCCCCCATTACTGATTTAAATGAGTTCAAAGGAGAAATTAGTAAATTATAAGAAGGTAAAGTATCACGATATCAGCTACTTGCTATTGAAAAGGCTGTCTCAAAAAGTACAATTATTAATTATTAAAATTCCGGGTTATTTTCTGTTTCACCGAATGGGACAATAGGAATTGTCCGCTACATTTTTTTTACAACGGGACTTTTGTGACAGTCTCACACATACTGACAACCTGTTATTTTGTATCGGACAGAATGATCGAAGTCGTGGCCACGCCCCAACCAGTCCTCCCTAAAAAGGGAGGTGCAGGTGGGTGTTAAACT
>CAZCHS010000065.1:0-18828 GCA_964498725.1 uncultured bacterium
GCTACAAACGGAATAACTGTTTCAAACTGTGATCCACAAATCAGAGGATGTTATATTTATGATAATACAAACCATGGGATTTATGTTATTAATGGTGCATCTCCTGAACTTCAATATAACACGATTAAAAATAATGATGGTTCAGGTATCTATAATAATGGTTCATCTGAAACTTTTTGTGAAATATCTGGTACAGGTGAGAATGATATTATGAATAACTCTGGTGCAGGAGTTTATAATAATGGTGGATTTGTACATTTAGGCCCATATATGGGAGCAGGTACAAGTTATTACAATACAATATCAGGGAACAATGGAGAAATCAACAATAGCAATGGTTCAGTTGAAGCACAAAAATGTTATTGGGGAACTTCAAGCCCGACATATCAATTATTTTTAGGTAGTGGTATCACAGACTGGCAGAATTATCTTACCAGTGACCAGGCTGACGGATCACCGCTAGCAAAAAATGCTGGTCAAAATTGGGAAGATATTGAAAATAATATTGATAGAAATAATCCTAAAGAATTATACATGCTTGCAAATTATCTAAGAGAACAATCAAGATCAGATGAAGCAGGTTCTGTTTTTAAAGATATTATCATCAGGTTCCCAAATAGTTCTGTTGTAAAAAATAGTGTAAGAAAATTGTTTCTCACAGAAAGAAAACTTGGTAAGAAATATATCATAGACTATGTCAAGTCATTACGCAATGGTAAAACTCTGTCACATATTGACAATGCTCTTTGTGAAATCTTGTTATTGGAATATGTAAGACAAAACGATGTAAATAATGTTGAAAAATTAGGTAAAGAGATCATTAAAAATTATTCAAATCGTGATAGTGAAAAAATGGCATTATACAATCTCTCTACCTATCAGGGAATGGGTGCTAACAATAGGATAAAATATTTAGATATTATGAAAACAAAGTATCCAAATGATCCAATAACACTGCAGGCATTGGTGTTAAATGGAGAAGATGTTGATTGGACACAGCAGGTAGATGGACTGGAAAAATCCATTAGCGGTAATATTGAAACTGTTGCTGCTGATTTTTCTCTCAATCCGGCCTATCCAAATCCTTTCAATCCAAGCACAACAATCTCCTTCTCACTATCAAAACAGTCAAAAATAGATATCCAAGTCTATGATCTGAAAGGAAAAAAAGTTTGGAATTGGGAAAATAATTTGGAATATGGAATTGGAAATCATAAAGTAGTTTGGAATGCCATCGATGCATCAGGGAATTCTTTGTCAACTGGTGTGTACTTCATAAAGTTAATTGCAGGAGAGCAGGTTGCTACTCAAAAAGTCATTTTAATGAAATAGTATAATAAATCAAAAGCCTTCCAGGGATACTATTTCTGGAAGGTTTTCTCTAATAAAAACTCTAACATTTGTATGCAATGAACGCCTTTTCTCATCGATAAACTTAGAAGTTTGAAGTATTTAAATGATTATGCGACAATTTGAAAATAGTAAGATTTGCACCGGCGTCACTGATACTAGGCGTTAGCAATACAAAAGACATGAGATAAAAATGAACGGATTAAAAGATTATATATCCTTAATTTCAAAATCTTTAGAATATAAAAGTTGTTTAATTAATTTATTTACAGGCCATGGCCCTACTATTGGAGCATGGCGAGAACATATTTTAATAGATTTAATTCGTGAACATATTCCTAAAAGATTTTCAGTCAGTTCTGGTTTTATTTATGAAACAAAAGATAGAATTAGCCCACAGATTGATATTATAATATATGATTCGCTATCATACGGAACATTATTCAGATTTGGAGATGTTGTTGTAGTAAGACCGGAGTCTGTATACGCTATAATTGAAGTTAAATCAAAATTAAATAAAAAAAATTTAGAAAAAGCAATAGAAGATTCTATTAGGATAAGATCCTTATGTAAGAAATGTCTTAAATATGATTTGTTGGCTTATAATGGATATTCAATTAATACTATAAAAAAATATATTACTCAATATCAAGGTGATATATCTCATTGTCTTGATTCAATCGCTTGTTTTGAAAAAGGAAAGAATTATACGCTATTTTGGTTTAGCGATATAGATGTTAGTTGCGGATTACATCATTCTAAAAAAAATCCCTATTTTTTAGAATTATTAGATTTGGATAACAATAAAAACAATCAATCTTTATGTTTTTTCTTATTTTCTTTACTTGCCAGTTTAGAATCAATTCAAGGACATTTTGATAAAAGATTTGAGAATCAACTAAAGCCTAATAGTCAAAATTACTATTTAGATTATTTAAAAGATGACATTCAAGTAAATTACGATGATAAAGTTATACTTGGGGAGAAATTCATTAATGAATAATAACATACAGTATTCATCAAAATACAGAATAATGACTGGTACTGATTTATGGGATTTTTTAGAAAGGAATAAACCATTTACAGAGGCATATATTATCGCTCCATATTTTTCTAAAAATGGGCTGGCAAAACTATTAAAAATTGTCGAAACAAAAAAAAGAAGATGTAAAATCCAAATGATAATATTAAAGGACATTCTTAGTATTGCAACTGGTGTTATTGATATTGAAGGATTAGAACAAATAATAGATTCTGACAATATATTAAAATATAATTCAAAATTTGAAATTAAATGGATTCCAAATCTTCACACAAAAATGTATTTGTTTAAAAAAGGGAATATATGTGTTATTGGATCATCTAATTTAACTAGCAGTGGGTTTGGTGGAAAAAATATTGAATTAAATATTGTATGGCAAAATTCTTCAAAAATGATGCAAGAAGGGCAGAAAATTTTTAATTTAATATGGAAAAATGATCAATGTAAAATAATTGATAACAAGAAACTTAGTCAAATTAAAAACAATCTAGATATTCCAAAGTTAAAAGCACTAAAAAAGAGTATTGAAATATTAAAATCAACTTCATCTAATATATATGAATTCTCAATGAAAGATAAAGAACATCAATCATATCAAGTATTGAAAAAAATAAAGTCATATTTAAAGACTGGCAAAACCTGGAACTCATTAACAAAATATATAACGAAAATTGGTAAAGGAGACAGTATAAACCAATCAGAAATAAAGTTACTTTTTTTGATCAACAATAACCTCTTGACTCAAAAAGATAATAAACTTGTATTAACTGAATACGGTGAAAATATTGTAAATGATTCTTATTATTGTTTTTTATGGTTAATCGAAATAGAACCTAAAATTATAAAAATTATAACACAGCTGAATCTACAAAAAGAATTAACTTACAGTGATTTTATTACTGAAATTGGTATAGAATCTAAATATGAATTATACTGTCCTATTCATTGGTTAAAATCTCTTGGCATATTGACTTATTCTAAAAGAAAAGAACGTTTATGGAAATTAACGAAAAAGGGAATAAGATATTTAAAGGATTATGAATATAATAGAAAGGAATGATTATGTACAATTTTGATGGAGATATTAAAGATATAAAAGAATTGGTAGCAGAATTTAAGGTTCGACAAGAGAATATATCATTTCCTGTAGGAATAAAAATTTGGAAGATAAATGAAAATAAATATGAACCTATTCTAAGTCATTGCTTTCAAGAACCCGGATGTGCGACAATATATGGTGCTCCAACACTTGGAACAGCTGAATCTATACAAAAAGCATTGGAACTTGCCGTTAATTATGGAATTCCTAAAAATATCATTAATTATGAAGAAAATCTTGCATTTCGATAGAAATTTATCAACAAAAATTACTAACGAACATACTTTGCATCCTGATCGCCCGTACTCGGGCGTTCCCGATGGATCGGGATTTTCAATAGATGTTGAACAAATTCTATTCGTCTGATCGAAGATTGTTAATATGGAATTTGCACCGATTATCGGCACAGGCAAATTTTGAATTTTAGGATTTTATTGAGGCTTTGTCTATTTCAGCCATAATTGAGTTGATTTTATAATGTGTTTTCAGATGATTCAGGGCTTTTGTATAATATCTGATTAAACAATTTATAGTGAACGGCATTAAATATTTAAGAAATATCAAGTTAAAATAGAAGCCCGCAGACTTCTATAGTTTTTCCAAAGCATCAAAAATATCCTGCTCCATCACATTGCTATTAATAGTCGTCGTCTGAATCGAAGTATGTCCGAGTTGCTTTTGTATCAATCTAAGATTGTAATTGCTGGCTTTTTACAGTCTTGTTTATTTTTAAACCACAAAATTTACTTCCAAATATCTACAAAAAAAGTGGAATCCTATTCATTAATTATTAAACACTACCTGATATTAATGGATCACCCTGCTTAGCAACCAATTAAATTCGACCTAATATTTTATCCATCACCCAGGCGGTGTGAAGGCCGCTTTTCCCGGTGGATGGATGGCTGCTATTTCCTAACAGATGATCCCGCATATTGCGGACATGATAGTACTGGACATTTTCAGGATGGTCGATATAGAATTTTTCATTCATTTCTTCACTGCTGATTTCCACCGGTTCATCCTCAAACATGGAAAAATTTATTTCACCCTTGCTCCCATAGATTGCAATTTTATCGATCAAGGAGCGGCAGCCAAAATTCCAGTTCCCGGTACCGGTAATGCCTTTAGTATGCTGCCAGCAACCGGCAATAGAATCAAATGCAGTATAAAGTCCCTGCTGATTCAGATGAACTCCTTTTACATCTTTGAAATCTCCCAGTAAATATGCAAACAAATCCAGACCATGACTGGCCAGATCATCAAAATATCCGCCCGGAGCAATTTTTTTATCAGTTCGCCATACATATTGATCAGTCAGGTCATCCGGCCTGGGCGGTTTATTGAGTTGCCAGTTGATGTGCCGCACTATCCCAATGGCATTGTTATCCAATAATTCCTTAACTTTTAAAAAACGGGGTAATGACCGGCGATAGTAAGCCACAAACAGGGGAATCCCTTTTGCTTCAAAAACCTGGTATATCTCCCGGCATTCCTGGTAATTCACAGCCATGGGTTTTTCAATACAGCAGGGTTTTCCAGCCTCAGCAACTTTCAGCGCATAAGCTTTGTGGCTGTCCGGCGGTGTAGCGATATATACAGCATCAATATTGTCATTAAAAATTATTTTGTCCGCATTATCATAATAGTCATCAATCCCGTGGCGCTCAGCATAGTCTTTAGCAAGGTCTAAATTCCGTCGCATGACCGCTTTTAGTTCAAAATCATCAACTTTTTGATAAGCCGGGCCGCTCTTTTTTTCCGTAACGTTCCCACATCCAATAATTCCCCAGCGGACAGGTAATTGCTCCGTATATTTGATCATAATAAAGTCTCCAGTTTATTTTCCAATCATTTCTTCAAATTCAGCTTTATGCGCCAGCATGTATTGCTTAACTGCTTCATAATCATTAGCAATGACACCATCCAGAATCAATTCCTCCAAAGCCTTTTTGATGATGCCCACTTCACGTCCCGGCTTCAGGTTGAATTCCTGCATAATTTCATCACCTCGTACCGGGGATTGAAAAGCCCGTAATTTATCTTTTTCTTCCACTGCTTCGATGAATTTTTCCACCCGGTCGAAATTGGCGGTATATTCCTTGACTTTGGCGGGATTTTTCGAGGTAATATCCGCCCGGCACAGTGTCATCAGGTCATCCAGTTCATCGCCGGCTTCCACCATCAGGCGGCGGGCGGCACTATCGGTAACATCTTCATCAGAAAGTGCAATAGGCCGCAGATGAAGTTTAGTCAGTTTTTTGGCATAGTCACGCAATTTATTTGGTAATTTTAACCGCCGGCACAACCGATGGATTTTGTGCATGCCCACCACTTCATGGCCGTGAAAAGACCAGCCCTTACCTTCGATAAATTGTTTGGTGTCCGGTTTTCCAAGGTCATGAACCAGGGCTGCAAACCGGAGTTCATATTTATCGGACATTTCCGCCACATTGTCCAGCACTTCCAGAGTGTGCCAGAAAACATCCTTATGATGAAAATCCTTGCTTTGGTCAATCCCTTCCAGTTCCGCGATTTCCGGGAGAATTATTTCCAGTAGTCCACATTTTTTCAGCAGCGCAAATCCGGTGGAGGGTGCATGTTTTGACATGATCATCTTTCGCAACTCTTCGGTGATACGCTCCTGTGAAATAATTTTCATCCGCTCTTTCACTTCACTGATGGCATCGAAAGTTTCCGGTTCGATCTTGAAATTCAATTGCGTGGCAAACCGGATCGCCCGCAGCATTCGTAACGGGTCTTCGGAAAAAGTTTCTACAGGATCAAGAGGCGTGCGAATGATATGTTCGGCAATATCTTCCAATCCCTCATATTCATCGATGAGATCAAACATAGAACCGGCATTCAGGGACATTGCCATGGCATTGATCGTAAAATCCCGGCGCATCAGGTCTTCTTTCAGAGTGCCATGAGTAACTTTTGGTTTTCGGGAATTTTTTTCATACTCTTCACAACGGGCAGTGGCAAATTCCATTACATATTTATTAAAGGGAACCATGGCAGTACCGAATTTCGGGTAGGTAATAATATTTTCCCGTCCCACTTTATCGCCAAATTTTCCGGCAAATTCAATGGCATTGCCAATAACGGCAATATCTATGTCAGTGGTTTCCCGCCCCATCACTTTATCACGCACCGCGCCTCCCACCAGATAGATTTCTGTCTCAGTATCGCGGGCTACTTTTGCAATGGTTTTCAGAATTTGGGTTATCTTATCATTTTCAGGAAATTTATCTTTTAAATTCATCGTCTTGGTTTGCTTTCAGATTACAAGTTAACTTTTGCCATCAATTCCTCGGCACAATAGGAACTGCGTACCAAAGGTGCAGACATCACCGCCTTGAAGCCCTTTGCTTTTGCCATTTCTCCATACTGCGCGAACTTTTCCGGCGTCACATAGTTTTGGACCGGCAGATGGTTTTTCGTGGGCCGCAAATACTGGCCAATGGATAGAATATCACAGCCGGCTGTAATGGCATCCTGCATGAGTGCTTCCACCTGCTCATGGGTTTCCCCCAGACCGACCATAATGCCGGTTTTTGTAATGGCGCCATATTTTTTGGCCCGCTGAATCACTGCCAGCGATTGTTGATAATCTGCGGCAGGACGTGCAATTTCATATAATTCCGGTACGGTTTCAAGATTATGGGCCAGCACATCGGGTTTTGCATCCAGAACTATTCTCAATGCTCCTTCATCTCCCTGGAAGTCAGGTATCAGCACTTCGATTTTTACTTCAGGTGTGCGGTTTTTTATAGCGTCGATAGTATTCGCCCAGTGCTGCGCGCCGCCGTCCGGCAGATCATCCCGGGTGACAGAGGTCAGCACACAATATTTCAGCCCCATCAATTCAACAGCTTCAGCGACTTTTTGCGGTTCATTATGATCAATAATCCCGCCGGGATCAGTTCCCACCGCACAAAAATTACAATTGCGGGTGCATTTTTCCCCCAGGATCATGATTGTTGCCGTTCGTTTTCGCCAGCATTCGCCCCGGTTGGGACACTTTGCTTCCTCACAAACGGTGTGCAGGTTTCTCTCTTTCAGTATTTTACGAACCGTAATATATTCTTCATTGATTTCACTATTTATTTTTAACCAGTCCGGTTTTTCTCGTTTTCGTAATTGCATTTTATTTCCAATATTATTTAATCAAGTTTCCGAAGGTTCATAAATACTTCGAAGTTAATTATTTTTTAAGTTACCTTCATCCGGATACAGAAACTTTCAGAAGGTTTTTTAAGACTATTTAACTGCATTATTCATATTTTTATGAATAATTCAGGTTAAAAAGAACAACCATTTCAAAGGTCTTCTGTCTTCGCTCTTTGAGCCACGCTAGCCAGGACAGGCCATTTGAAGGGTTTTAAAGGATTTCATCAAACTCAAAAATCTTTTGAAATTTTCCGATTACCACTTTTTTGACTTTTTCTACGGTTGCAGCGGGGTTTAAGTCCTTCATTCTGGTCACGCCCTTATCAACAATTCCGCAGGGGACGATACCGGTAAAAAGCGAAAGATCGGTTTCCACATTCAGGGCAAAACCATGATAAGTCGTCCATTTTGAGACGCGAATACCGATAGCTGCCACCTTATTTGTACCGACCCAAACACCGGTCAGTCCGTCAATGCGCCGGGCCCTGATATCATATTCGTCACAGGTGTCAATCATCGCCTGTTCAACGTGGTCAACATATTTTTTAACACCGATATCATGATCGCGCAGATTAAAGATCGGATAGCCGACAATCTGTCCCGGGCCATGATAGGTAATGTCACCACCACGGTCGACATTAACCACCTCCACACCTTTGTTTTGTAAAAAGTGTGTCCCTGCAACCAGGTTATTTTCCCGGGCATTTTTCCCCAAAGTATAGACATGGGGATGTTCCACCAGGATCAGTGTGTCAGGAATTTCGCCATGGTAGCGCTTATTGTGCAGTTCCTTTTGAAAATCCCAGGTTTCCCGGTAAGGATTGCGGCCTAAATCGATGACTTGTAAATTCATTTGTCAGCTCCGGAGATCGTTAGTCTCGTTCCCAAATTCAATTTGGGAACGAGATGGACGAGAAATTTATTTTCATTTATACATGAATCGCTTCATCATAGGCATCATGAATGGCCTCGATCACTGTTTCCGATAGCGTCGGATGGGCATGAATCACATTTTTTAATTGATCAAAGGTCATTTTTTTGTCCACAGCATTGACCAGTTCCGCAATAAGTTCCGTGGCTTCAGCGCCGGTGATGTGGGCTCCCAGCAACACATCAGATTCCGCGTCAAAAATCACTTTTACCAGGCCGTCAATTTCTTCGATGGCAATGGCTTTGCCCATAGCGCGAAAATGACATTTGCCTACTTTTACATCATGCCCGTTGTCAGCAGCTTCTTTTTCTGTCATGCCGACACTGGCAATCTGAGGATGACAATAGGTGCATCCGGGAACGGCTTTATAATTCACTAATTCCGGTTCATGCCCGAACATTTGTTCCACCGCGTGAATGCCTTCAGCCGACGCCACATGGGCCAGGCAGGGGTCGCCAATCACATCTCCGATAGCATATATGCCGTCGATATTGGTTTTGTAATGGTCATCCACTTTGATCCAGCCTTTTTCTGTTTTCACACCGATATCTTCCAGGCCCATATCCTCAGAATTGGGTTGAACCCCAATGGCCATTAAAACAAGATCGGATTCCAGTGTTTTTTCTTTGCCCTTTTTCTCGATAATGGTTTCAATTTTTTCATTGTCGGTATTAATTGATTTTACCGGCGTACCGGCATTAATTTTAATTTTTTGTTTTTTCAGAGCGCGGGTAACCGCTTTGACAATTTCGTCATCTTCATTCGGCATAATATGGGGCAATGCTTCCACAATGGTCACTTTTACACCGAAAGTATTAAAAATATAGGCGAATTCCACTCCGATAGCGCCGGCGCCGATTACAGTCATGGATTCCGGCAGATCTTTCAGGACTAAAGCTTCACGGGATGAAATAATTTTTTTACCGTCGATATCAATACCGGGAATTGTTTTCGCCCGGGCGCCGGTGGCAATGATGATTTTATCGGCTTCCAGAATTTTACTCTCATCGCCATCAGTCACTTCCAATTGCTTTTGGCTGTTAAATTTTCCAAATCCTTTTATCTGTGTAATGTCATTCTTTTTGAACAAAAATTCTATTCCTTTGGACAACTTCTCAGCTGTCTTGCGGCTTCTTTTGATAATCTCAGGATAATTGAAGCTATTATCGCCCATTTCAAAACCCATGCTATCGGCTTTCTGAATATTAAGCCACATATCGGCATTTTTGATCAGGGCTTTGGTGGGAATACAACCCCAATTCAAACAAACCCCGCCAAGCTCGGATTTCTCAACGCAGGCGACTTTTTTCCCAAGTTGGGCGGCTTTGATGGCAGCGACGTAACCGCCGGGTCCGCTGCCTAAGACAATTAGATCAAATTTTTCTGACATGCTCTCTCCTTTATTCCGCTGTGTTAAACTACTTCGTAGTTTATTTATTTGTTTTCTTTTACCCCGATTTTGCAATCGGGTCTATTGTTGTTTAATCCCTTTTGGGATTGTTAATTACTATTTCAGAACCATCATTTCAAAGGACATTTGTAAGGTGTTAAATCTTCCTGCTCTTTTTCAAAAGTTCGATCTCTTTCGCCCACTTTTCCTCGCCATTGGGCGTTTCCAGGATCATGGGAATATTTTTGAAGCGTTCATCGCGCATCAGCCACTGAAAGGGTTCAAGTCCAATATATCCTTCACCAATATTGTGGTGGCGGTCCTTCTTTAGCCCGGCATCAAACTTGGCGTCATTGAAATGAAAGACTTTCAGCAAATCAAGTCCGATTATCTCATCAAACTGCTGAAAGGTTTTATCATAGGATTCCCTGGTTGTTATATCATATCCTCCCTGAAATCCATGACAGGTGTCGTAACAGACACCAAATTTTTCCGGATTTTTTGACAGTTCAATAATTCGTTTTAAATGTTCGAAATCATAACCAACATTGGTTCCCTGGCCGGCGGTGTTTTCCAGTAGTAATGTTGTTTGTGTGCCGCCAATATTCTCAAGTGCCTGGTCAATATTTTTAGCGATTTGTTGCAGGCAAAAATCAACGCCTTTTCCAAGGTGTGATCCCGGATGAAATACCAGATATGGAATCCCCAGTCTGTCACAGCGTATAATTTCCGCTTCAAACTGAGTGGTAGATTTTTCGACTTTTATTTTATCAAAACCTCCTAAATTAGTTAAATAACTATTATGTGAAACAACGGTTTTAATATTAGTTGCGCTAAGATTCTCCTTGAATTTAACCACCTGTTCCTTAGATATTGGTTTTGGTGTCCATTGACGCTGGTTGGCGGTAAAGACCTGCATCACTTCGCAACCAAACTGCACAGCTCGCTGCGGCGCTTCTTCAATACCACCGGCGATGGATACATGACATCCCACTAGTCCCATAATTACCTCATTTATATGTACGGTATAAAACGCAAATTCAAAATTAACTCACATTCACGATTTATTATAATATTGACACTCTTGCTGTAAAAAGCAATGTTCACAATCAGGTTTCCGGGCTTTACATATTTTGCGTCCGTGGTCGATGGTCATGTGTCCGAATAGTGTCCAGCGTTCCGGTGGAATGAGTTTCATCAGCTCCTGTTCAATCTTTTTGGGATCATCCTTTTTTGTTATTCCCAGCCGGTTGGAGATTCGTTTCACATGGGTATCCACTACGATTCCCGGTATCCCAAAGGCATCGCCCAATACCACATTGGCTGTTTTGCGGCCGACACCATCCAGTTTTATCAACTCATCCAGATTGTCCGGTACCCTGCCTTTAAATTTTTCCAGCAGGGAGGTCATGCTTTTTTTAATCGCTTTAGCCTTATTGTTATAAAAACCGGTTGGCCGAATGATTTTTTTGATATCATCCAGTTCAGCAGTTGCCAGAGCCTCAACTGTCGAATATTTTTCAAACAGCCGGGGTGTAACTTTGTTGACCTGTTTATCCGTGCATTGCGCTGACAAAATCGTGGCCACCAGCAACTGGGCCGGATTTGAAAAATTCAGCGAGCATTTGGAATCCGGATAATGGTTTTCCAGTTGGTTGATTATTCTTATTGCTTTTTCTTTGTCCAATCTAATCCTTTCATAAAACAGGATAGAAAATTTAATAAAAATAATCGAGTTTATGAACCAATAATTTTTTGTACTACAACAGGCCCCAGATCACATGCCAGACAACATCCGTCCAGAAGTGAATTCCTGCGGCGGCCAGAAAACCATATTTTCGGAACCCAATGGCGGCTAAAATAGAGACGATCCCATTCAATACAATTATTTCTGTGAACAACATTGCCGGTATTTGTGTCACGGATTCAAAGCCAAAAAGAATCATCGTTGCAGGTAAATGTGCAAAAGCAAAAGCCAGGGCTGAGATGACGGAGACTATCCAAAAAATCCTTTTCTCATAGTTTCCCCGGAACAGGACTTTCGAAATCAACCATACCCAGAAGGAGATGAAGAATAAACGAAAAATAATTTCTTCACCAATACCTGCAGCGGCGGACGCTACCAGGGATGCAGGGAAAGGGGGATGGGGCAGGCGGCCGAAATCATGAAAATTAGCAAAGACCCAATCTCCGATTATTAATAAAATACCGGAAAAAATGCCGGTCAGTAATGGCTTCAGGAAACGTTGACGGTTAGTCACTCTCTTATCCCATATATCCGCAATTTCCAGTTTTTTAGATAATTTGATACCCAACAATCCTAATCCACCATAGATTATAATACCAGTTAAAAAATTGATCACTGCCAGTATTGGTTTTGAAACGGGAATTTCATTTTTTGGTGTAAAATCCCCCTGAGGTAAAAAGAGATTTAGGGAAGCCAGAATTGCGAACAAGATTACCAATCCTATAAATATTTTATTTGATTTAGATAATTTACTCATTATTTCACCTTACAATTATAATTCCATTATTGCTGAAAAAATGATGATTGACAGCACAATGGCAACAAATATCCAGGCTCTTTTATTACCAAAATTCAATGTCCAGCCAATGCCCATACGTTTATCGACCCAGAGGGAAGGGTCCTCAGGATTGTAATAAATCAACCCACCTTTCCAGTGAACATCATCATCAACTTCATCAATGTCACTTTGCTTCTGATTATGATTCTTTTTAAGCTGACTGCCGGATTGTCCCAATAACAGGACCATTAAGGCCGAAACTAAAAATATTATCGCAAAAAAGTAGATATAAATTCGATTAAGGATAAAATCAAAAATTGTTTCAATTTTCAACAAATACAGAAGATTCAATCCGATGTTCATTATAATCAGAAAAGTGAGCAACAGATAGAGATAAACTGACCACCTGCGACGAAATGCCAGCACTTGTTTTTCAGAAATTTTCGGGGCTGTTGCATCAAGATTCAATTTGACATTTCTGATCATTGAATTTTTCCAAATTATAGATGCCAATAAAATAAAATTCATGATCACCAGGGCAATAGTTTGCCGCATCAATACCGGATCATTCAGTAAAAAATTGGAAAATATATAATTGAAAACCAATTGCCCTAAGACTAAAATTCCGGGAATGATCGACCAGTAATTGGATATCGTGATCTTTTTATTTCTAAATGTTGTGTCGATAATTTTAGTTGGATTCTTTGGCCTGAGTTCCGGGTTGTCGCGATATAACTTTTCCTTCCACAATTTAACTTTTTTATTAAAGAAAATATATAACCCGAACATAATCACAATTTCACCCCAGATTATATAGGTGGAAACCCTATTCAATTTTAATAAAAAATAATTACCCATCACAATCCAAAGCGACATACTCAGCACTCCCCAGAATATAAATTTTCGTCTGAATTGTCCTGCTTTCGGTTTATCTGTTAATGCTTTTGATAGTCTGACACCGAAGAGCAAATTTTTACGCTGCAGCAATGGCGCGATTATGGCGGCGACAGCCAAAAAAACCTGGACAAACACAAAAAGCCAATAGTTCATATTCATTATTTATTCTCCTTATCTGTTTCAAAATCATTATATATAGAATGAACAATTTCTGTCATTTTATTCCTGGTAACCCCCCGGCATGCAGCCCCTGCCAGGATAGGATAGAGATGCTCCTTTAATTTTGAAAGCGATCGGTATTGGTGCATTTTTTCGTAGGAATTGACAATTACGTTTTTGCGGCGGTGAACAACCAGGAATCCTTCATTTTTAAGAAGATTATAAGTTTTATTAACCGTATGCAGATTGATTCCCAGATCCGTTGCCAGTTGCCGGACAGAGGGCAAACTTTCGCCTTCCTTGAGTTGTCCGGAAGCAATCCCCTGAACAATTTGATTTTGTAATTGCTCATAGATTGGTGTATCATTTTCGAATTGAATTTTTAAAAACATTTCAACCTCTTCTATTTGTTATATATAAACTATAACAAGTATAGTAAACAAGCAAGGTTTATTTTACTGCTAATAAAAAAATATCCCAATCAACAGGTTTTTTACACATATCAATTCTATTGTTCGAATTTTTGGAATTTTTTCTTTATCATTATATATTATGATTTGAAATTTGAAATAAAATATGATGTATATTTATTAATTTTGCTATCTCAAGGTGATAATAAATCCGTTATAATTAAACCGTCAATCTAAATAAATGACGCTATGCCTGTCAGGAGGAAAACATGGAACGACTAATTATTGTATCCAACCGGTTGCCAATAAAAATTCAGGAGAATGGTGAAGAACTTGAAGTTACCCCCAGCGCCGGAGGTTTAGCCACCGGCCTTCGTTCCTATCATAAAAATGGCAACAGTCTATGGATTGGCTGGCCCGGAATAGATGTTCAAACGGCAGAGAAGAAAAAACAAGTGGAAAAAATTTTGAAGAAGGAGCATTGTTCACCGGTTTATCTCAGTCAGGAACTGGTGGAAAAGTATTATGAGGGGTTTAGCAATGCCACCCTCTGGCCGCTTTTTCATTATTTTACCGAATATACCAGGTTCCGCGAAGAATACTGGCAGGCTTACCAGGAAGTCAATCAAAAATTCGCCCAAGCAATTATCGAAAATACCGGTGATAATGAGATGGTCTGGGTTCATGATTATCAATTATTGCTGGTGCCGCAAATGGTCAGAGATGTCAAGCCAAATCTGAATATCGGGTTTTTTCTTCACATTCCCTTTCCCTCCTACGAAGTTTTACGAATTTTACCCTGGCGTGAAGAAATTGTGCGCGGGTTGATGGGGGCAAATTTAATTGGCTTTCACACTTATGACTACGCCCGGCACTTTATCAGTTCGGTCAAGCGGCTATTGGGATATGATATTGAATTCAATGTTATAAAATCTGAAAGCCGCCAGATTTACATTGATGTTTTTCCCATGGGAATTGATTATCAAAAATTTAATCAAAAAGCGCTGGATATTCAGTCACAGGAAGATGAACAGCGCTCCAAAGTTTATCAGGATCTGAGCCTGCTGAAATTAAAACAGCCGGACATGAAATTGATTTTATCCATCGACCGGCTCGATTATACAAAAGGGATACCGGCCAGAATACACGCCTTTCGCAAATTTTTGGCTGATCACCCGGAATATCGTGAAAAAGTTTCCATGATTATGTTAACAGTTCCCTCGCGTGAACATGTGAAGCAATATCAAAATTTGCATAAAGAGATCAATAAACTGATCGGCAGCCTGAATGGTGAATTTGGAACCATTAACTGGACACCAATCCTCTATTTTTATCGTTCCATGCCCTTTGATGATCTGGTGGAACTGTATTGTTCAGCAGATGTCGCTTTATTAACACCATTACGGGATGGCATGAATCTGGTTGCGAAAGAGTTTATCGCGACTAAAACTGACCAGACCGGTGTGCTGATATTGAGTGAAATGGCTGGTGCAACCAAAGAATTGGGCGGCGCAATTCTGGTGAATCCCAATGACACGCACATGGTATCAGAATCAATTTTCAAAGCTCTGACGATGAACAGTGAAAAACAAAAAGAAGATGTCAGTTCAATGCAAAAACGGATTAGTCGCTATGATGTCTATAAATGGGCATCAGAGTTTATAAAAATGTTGCAAAAAACAGCTGATTTGCAAGCAACTTACATGGCCTATAAAATTAAAAAATCCACAACTGAAAAAATTATAACCCAATATAAAAAAGCCAGTAAGCGGCTTCTTTTTCTGGATTACGATGGAACATTGCAACGGTTTTATAAAAATCCTAAGCACGCAAAACCAGATGAAGAATTAATGGGGTTGCTGCGCACCTTGCATAAATTAGAAAATACAGAAATTGTGCTGATTAGCGGACGTGACCGGGAAACGCTTAATGAGTGGTTTGGAAAAGAAGAATTCACCCTGATTGCTGAACATGGCATCTGGCTCAAGACCCTGAATAATGAATGGATAAATAGAAACCCGGATACCTCCGAATGGAAATATAATATCAGGCCGGTATTGGAATCCTATGTTGATCGCACTCCCGGTAGTTTTATTGAAGAAAAATCCCATTCCCTGGCCTGGCATTACCGGAATGCTGATATTGAACTGGGTAAGGTAAGAGCTTTGGAAATGGTAACTAATCTTTCTACACTGATTATCAATCAGGATCTGGAAATTATGGAAGGTCACAAAGTTATTGAAATCAAAGTTAGCGGTATTAATAAAGGCAGCGCCGCCATGGAGTATATACATAACAAAGACTATGATTTTATATTGGCTATTGGTGATGATTGGACAGATGAACACTTATTTCATGTTTTACCGGAAAATGCAGTAACAATTAAAGTTGGGACAATTCATTCCCAGGCAAAATATTTTATTGATACATACAGAGATGTTCGACAATTATTAAGTAAAATAGCAGGGAATTAAATGAATAATTTGGATTATGGAATTATTGGTAATTGCCGCAGTGCCGCATTAATATCGAAAACCGGGGCCATTGACTGGTGTTGTATACCGGATTTTGATTCACCATCGGTTTTTGCGCGGCTTTTAGATGATGAGATTGGCGGCACTTTCGACATATTAGTTGATGATGATTATACAATTACTCAGAAATATATTCGTGATACCAACATTTTGCGGACGCGATTTGAAACTGAACAGGATGCTTTTGAAATTCTGGATTTTATGCCTCGCTATTACAATGTTGAATCAGGGTATTATAATCCCCCTGAAATCATCCGTTATTTCAAGTATATTTCCGGAGAACCGAAATTTACTATCAAGTATGATCCCAAGCTTGAATATGCCCGCCATGAAACCGTTACAAAAATCGGGAAGGCATATATAAAAAGCTATACAAAGAACGGAGAATATGACTCTCTTTATCTTTACTCTGACCTGGATATACAAAAAATATTCGATCAGAAGGAAATTAAATTATCTAAAGATGCCTTTGTCTTATTGAACTATAACCAAAAATTATTGCCGCAATCACTTAAAACCCAGTACCTAAAATTAAACCGAACCAAAGTATACTGGCTGGATTGGGCGAACAGAAACACAACTTTTACTAAATATCATGATGCTATTATACGCAGCACATTGGTTCTGAAATTACTGACCTATGATAAGACCGGGGCAGTACTGGCTGCAATTACAACCTCACTACCGGAAACAATTGGCGAACAGCGAAACTGGGATTATCGTTTTTGCTGGATTCGTGATGCTTCAATGGCGATTAATGTTATGACAAAACTGGGGCATAAACACACTGTTAAGCGTTTCATCAATTTTATAATTGATATTATTCCTGACAAAAATGAAAAAATCCAAATCATGTATGGTATTAACCGGGAAAAAGTACTGACTGAAGAAACCCTGGATCATCTGAAGGGCTATAAAAACTCACAGCCGGTTCGAATCGGCAATGCTGCCTACACACAGAGACAAAATGATATTTATGGTATTTTAATGGATGTTATTTACAAACATTTTAAAATTTTTAAAACCTCTGTGAATACCGGTGAAGATTTGTGGACAATTGCCCGCAGTATTGTCAAAATTGTAAAGCAAAACTGGCGAAAACCCGATAAAAGTATTTGGGAAATACGGACAGAAGAAAAGCATTTTACCTTTTCTAAAGTATTATGCTGGGTCGCCATTGACCGGGCCATAAAAATTGCAAAATTAATAAAGAAAGATGATTATCTTGAGCGTTGGCAACCTCTGGCCGATGAAATTCGTCAGGATATCTATGAAAATGCCTGGAACGAGAAGGTACAATCCTATACCCAGTTTTATGGATCTGATAGTCAGGATGCTGCTAATCTGTTAATGTATACTTATGGATTTCTGAAGGCAAATGATGAACGCTATATCAAAACGGTTAAATGTATTGAAAATAATCTATTTAAAGATGGCCTCATGTTTCGTTACCGTAATAAAGATGATTTTGGCGTGCCCGGTTCATCTTTTACCATCTGCACTTTTTGGCTGATTGAAAGTCTCTATGTAATTGGTGAAGAAGAACGAGCCACCGAAATTTTTGATAAGGTATTATCCTACAGCAACCATCTCGGACTGTTTAGTGAAGATCTGGATTTTAAAACAAAACGCTTGTTGGGCAATTTTCCCCAAGCCTACTCTCACCTGGCTCTGATTGAAGCGGCGATTAAATTAGCCAAAGGCGATGTCGCTGAACACGATGAAGTAATGGATACGATTTTTGATAAGGGAACTGTATAGAACATCTTTTTTATAGTTTATCGTATATATGGCTTGTATTTTTTAGAATTATAATTTGCAGGAACCGTATAGAAAAACTATACGCAGGGTTTAATGAGATAGATAAATTAATCCCGATAGTTTCCGATGGAACAGCCGGTGTTTTAATAAGTCTATTTCAGGTACAATAACTTACGAACCTTCTGTTCAGGTATATTGTCACCAGACACAGTCAATAAATATACACCGGCAGAAACATTTCTCCCTTTATTATCTAACGCATTCCACGAGAATTGATGTCGGCCGGGTTGCAAGTTTGCTTTTGAATAAGAATAGAGATCACTCCCTTTCATATCATATATTTTGATACGAATATCACTTTGTTCAGGCAAAGTAAAATTTAAGCATGTCTTATTATTAAAAGGATTCGGATAATTATACCCCACTTCAAACTCTATCGGTTCACCGATTTTACCTGGTTTATCAATACCCACTGCTGTAGAATCAGTCAAACTGTACACATCGCCATCTTTGAAATAATGCAACCGCGCATTAATGATCGCCGGATGGTTGGA
>CAZCHS010000066.1:0-5327 GCA_964498725.1 uncultured bacterium
TATCCTGACCAACATTTTGAATACCGGGACATAAAAGATTTATTCGATAATGCCGTAGAAATTGAGAATATTGTCTTTAATAACGTTGATGAAGCCATCCAACTGGCTGAGGATGCCACCACAGGATCGATCATTTTCGCATCTGACAGTGCTGATTATCCTTTCAATGAAGGACTGCCATCCTGGAATGGATTTGCGCCGCGGCAGGAACAATCCGCTTTTGCCGTGCAAATGAGATTTCCCTACGGGAATGGCTGGTCACCCTGGGTAACTGTAGGATTCTGGAAGGATTTTATTTGGAGCAGCTACGGAAATACTTCATGGAATGGCGGCAAAGTCAATATTGACGAGGTGGAACTTTTTTCTTATGTGAATAAATGGCAGTTTAAAATATTGATGAAGCGAAGCAATACTTCCCTGGCAACCCCGAAAATTAACAAACTGAGTTTTTTCGCCAGCGATTCCCGGACAACAGGTGCTTTTGATTTATTGACTGTCCTGGGGGATAATCCTGAACCGATTTTTATTAACACGGAATTTTATTATCAATATGGTCTTGACGAAGAAATTGGCGGCTCCATCTGCTCGCCCACTTCGGTGGCTATGATCCTGAGAAGTTATGATATAGAAGTCGAGCCGGTGCAATTTGCCCGGGATACGAAAGATCCGGAATACGGAATTTTTGGTGTCTGGCCGCGGGTGGTTCAGAATGCATCGGAATTTGGCCTGGATGGCGCTGTGACGCGCTATCGGAACTGGAGTGAACCCCGTGAAGTGCTTGCCAATGGCGGCAGAATCGCGATTTCTGTTGGCCAGCCACTTTATACCGGACACCTGATGATGCTGGCGGGATTCACTGATAATGGTAAACCGATCATTCATGATCCGGCGCAATCCGATGGATATTCCTATATTTTTGATAAGTCAGCCTTGTCACGATCCTGGTTTGAAAAGGGCGGTGTTTCCTATACTTTTTATTTGAAAGACAGCCTGCCGGTTACATCTATTGATCAACAGTATGAAGGGAAACCGGAAAAATTAAGTATCCTTTCCAATTATCCAAATCCCTTTAACGGCATAACTAAGATAAAATTTATACTGGACAAACAGCAGGCTGTCAGTATTTCAGTTTATGATATTCGCGGAAATTGTGTTTTTGACCGCCAATATAGTCAACTTGATAAAGGAATCCACACACTGACCTGGAATCCGGAAGAATCACAGGGTGAAAAACTTAGTACCGGGATTTATATTGCCCGGTTTAAAACCGAAAATAATAGCTATTCGACAAATATGATCTATTTAAAATAGAATTTTTATCGGATAGATACCTAAAAAATATTAAAGAGATGAAAATGAAAAAATTAATTTTAATCATGGTATTACTGCTTTTATTATGGTACAACCAATGTTTGAATGCAGATACCCTGACAGCCGGAATTTCTGACTGGCCGCCCTGGCAAATGTTGGATAGCGAGCAGTGCTACCCGGGCATAATGACTGATATTTTCCGGGAGGCTACCGCCAGAGCCGGTATCGATTTAACGCTGCTCCATATGCCGAATATCAGGCGGAATGAACTCTGCTGGGGGAAAAGTGTTGATGCGGAACTGGGAGTAAGCCCCGGATGGCGGCCAAAATATGCTGATGTTTCAGTATACACGATACCGGTATTTGAAACTGTTAATGTGGTGGTGGCGAAAAAAGGCCAATTTTCAAAAACCGATAGCTTATCAACATTCTATGGCAGCACAATCGGCACTAACCTGGGATATTTTTATGCCGACGGATTCATTGCCGCCTTTGAAAAAGGATTGATTCGACGTGAGGATACTTCCAAGGAAGGCCCGTTAATTATGTATAAACTGATCAATGAGCGGGTTGACGCTGTAATTTTGGATAAATATGAGGCGCTCTATTGGATCAAAAAACTGGAATTGGAAAGAGAAAATTTTGAATTTGTCTATGAATTTAAAACCATCACAGATCTGCGAATACGGTTACACAAAAGTAAAAGCCCGCTGCTGCCGGAACTCAATGAAAAATTGACTGAAATGAAAAATGACGGCACAATTCAAAAGGTGTTGGACAACTATATAGATTGAGATTGCTTCACTTCGTTCGTATTGCAAAGGAACGAAGCAATCTCAACATCCTGATTGATCTTGATGACTGGATTGTATTATTTTCTCACCAGACCTTTGAACGGAAACCTAAACCTCAACCTTAACCTTAACCTCAACCTCTTTTTATTAGTTGGTTCCATTCCACGTGGACACTCAATTTCCCCTTCAGGAAAAATCTTACCATGGATTCCTATTTTATTCGTTAAAAATCCAAAATTACACCAATCGTCGGCAAGACTGTACCGGCGGTGCTTTCCACGCGTCTTAATTTATATCGTTGTTCGGCTGGTGGCGCCTCCGGGTTTTCAATGATCCGGTTACCATTTCCATCAGTGTCGACAATGACAATATCCTGCTCTTTGGACTGGTAATTCAGGGCATTCTGCACATCCAGATATAATAATAGAGCAAAGTTTTGGAAATTGAATTGTTTGTCAACCCGTAAGTCCAATTGAACAAAAGGATCCAGTCGTTTGGCATTATAGCGGCTGTAATCCCAAAAGGGACGGCCCTGGGTATTCCAGGCTGAGATGAGAGCTGTTTTATTCATATCATAGGGTGTATAGGGCAGACCGCCGAGGTAGCGCAATTTTCCACCCATTTGCCAGCCATTTTTCAAGCCTTTTGTCATTGTGCCGGTAAATATGTGGCGGGAATCCCAACTGCTGGGAACCAGATCACCTTCATAATCTTCAAATTCACTGCGTACATAGGTATAGGCAAAAATCAGGTTCAACCGGCTGGGAAGATTAATGCGTCCTGAAACTTCAAACCCATATGCCCGGCCTTCACTAGTGGATGTCACTTCTTCATCACCGATGACGCCGAAATCACCGCCTTTATTGGCAATGGAAATAGAATCAAGAACCGAGAATGGATATTGTGAATACTGCTTATAAAATCCCTCTACAGTGATGCGTGAATCCACATAGGGCAGATATTCAAAACCAGCGATATAATGGTTAACCCCAATATATTTCAAATCATTTTGTTTGTTCACCAAAGCACCGTTATTGTCCCGGTAACCCAGTGTGGTATATGCCGGTAATTGATAGTAGCGTCCGGTATTGAAATTGACATTCCATTTCTTTGTCAGAGCATAGGACGCGGAAAACCGGGGTGATAGCTGATCAATGGGATTGGACATGGAGGCAGAATAATTATTGAAATCTGTACGAATTCCAAAGGAGAGGTCAAGGCGCTGATTTAAAACTGGTTTACTGACCTGGGCGAAACCGGAATACTTGAACATATCCAGTTCAGAATCATAATTTTTCTCGAAAGTTGAGCCATTGACAAATAGTTGCTGATAGGTTTCGTTGTTATATTTCGCATACTGGAGGCCGGCCCCAATAGTGACTTTGTAATCTTTATATCGCAGGGTGTTTTCAAAGCGGAATTTGTTTTCGATTTCCTGTGATTTGTAATCCTGGGTTTTATTCAGGTTTTCATCATTGTCCCGGTATTTAAAGGATTCATTATTCAGCATATTGCGAGAGACAATGTAATTCTGAAAGCTTTTTCCTTTAAAATGTGTATAATTGGCACCGATCATGTAATTCCATTGGTCTGATTCGGGTAAATAATTAAGGATATACTGTTGATCTTCGGTTGGGTCATCGATGTCCAGGTTCAGGCGATTCTTGTCTAAAGCGCCCAGTGAAACGATTGTCAGTTTATTTTTTGTATCGAATTGAGTTTCTGTTTTGATTTGGTAATCATTAAAAGTCGGTAAAAAGGGAAGGCCCAGGGCGGAAAACAAAAATTCCAGATAGGAACGGCGCACAGAGGCCAGGTAGGTGGTCTTTTTCCCCAGCGGGCCGTCCATGGTAAGGGCCAGTTCCGAAGCGCCGATCACAGCGCGGCGGTTAGTCTGTTGGCGATTGCCTGTTTTCTGCTTAAAGTTGAACACCCCGCTCAGGGCGCCGCCGCGATTAGCCGGAAAAGCGCCGGAATAATAATCCACCGACTGAATGAAATCCGGATTAATAATGCCCACAGGACCGCCGGACGCGCCCTGGGTAGCAAAATGATTCAGATTGGGAATCTCGATACCGTCCAGGTAGAATACACTTTCAGCCGGTCCGCCACCCCGTACAATGACATCATTGCGGTAGGCCACAGATCCGCCAACGCCGGGAAAGGATTGTATGACCTTGGAAATATCGCGATTGGCGCCGGGGTTTTTTTCAATATCAGAGACTTGTATTTGCTGCACGGAAACAGGGCTCTCTTCGATTTTTTCAAAAGTCGAGGCTCGCACTGTCACGGTTCCCAACTCAATATTTTTTTGCTGCAATTCTATGGTAACAAAAGTATTTTTACTGCTGTTCACTTCAATCTCATCGGAATAGCCGATTTCATAACCGATGAATGATGCCATTAAGCGGTAAAATCCCGGTTCCAGACCGGTGATAATAAAATTGCCATCCAGGTCAGTGGCAGCACCGATTTCCGTGTTCAGTACAATGACATTCACAAAAGCCAGCGGCTGATTGGTATCAGCATCAATCACCCGTCCGCTGATCCGCGCGGTTTGTGCAAAAAGAGTTGTTGTTATCAATAGAAACAATACTATATATTTTACTAAACTTCGCATAATCTCACCTATTTAAGGGTTACTTTTATTTCATCAAAAATTTCCAGTGCCGTTGTAAAAGTGCTCAGGTCAGTGTATAATAAACCGTTTTTACCGGAGTAATGGCTATGGCCGACAGGATTCAGATAATATTCTTTCATTTCCGAATTTGGATAGATGGTCACCGCATAGACCAGGGCCGGTTGAGAGGAGGTTTTGTAATCCATATTGCCGGGATATTTATTATTGTGCCAGTAATCATTCCAGTCCCAGGTTTGATTAATTTCCATCAAAATACGGTAGGGCTCATCGCCTTTGATACCGGAATTGGTCTTCAGATAGAAACCCGCTTTCGGTGTGGCGCTTGTGATTGCATCGGGAAGGGAATATTCTGTATCGGGAATGGCCGGCATTGTGCCGTCACCCCGTTTGTGAAACCAGTAGGGCAAAGCCGCGGTTCGAACTGCTTTACCGGGTTTGTCCCGCCATTTACCGGGAGATAATTCACCATGCCCCCAGATTCCGCTGGATACCGACCGGGTAACATAAAGGGGATGCAGATAATTACCTTCCATATCTTCCACCCAAACGGCAAAGGTCGGATGATTGTGATATTCGCCGGG
>CAZCHS010000066.1:5427-18563 GCA_964498725.1 uncultured bacterium
GCAATAAAAAAGCCTTTGGAAAAATTGAACATGCCGCCGTACTGCATCAAACCAAAATCAAGATGGTATTTGTCGAAGTTTAGTCCGGTACCGAAACTCCAGGCAAAATCATTCTGGCGAACTGTACCAATACCGAGAATTAATGGCCACCATTTTACCGGTGAATAATTAGTACTGACGGAAACATTCGGAACTCGGGTCAAACCAAAATCATTGGTGAAATGGCCATAAATTGCAGCATTAAATTTAATTTTATCATTGAATTTATAGGTGCCATTAATATTATAGCCGCCCGGAATTGACGAGCCAAAACTTTTAATGGCGTAGGTGGTATCTTTATTAATGCCATCTTCCAGAAGAGAGTCCACATCTTCATCAAAAAACTGACTGCTCATCAGGTCAATGGAATAGGAGTATTCGGCTTTTTGAGTGCTTTCACCATCTTCAAGGTCAATATTCATTGTGCCCCAGTTGATATGACTGATCAGATTCTGGAAATGTATGCCGGCTGAAATTTTATCATTAATATCTGCGGCAACGCCAAAATCCAGGCCAAATCCCATACCGCCGGCGCCGGCTTTGGCTTCAGCGTCACCTTTGATTGTAATATGATCGGTATAGGTTGTTATTTCACCGGCCATCTTATCAATTCGCTCGTAAACACCTCCGAACAAAATATCCACGCCGGCACCCCAGTAGAGACGCTTTACGGTGCTTTGGATAACTTCATGTCTGAATTCACGCCCGTAATTCATTGAAAAACGTACAAATCCCAATGCTTCCACCTGGATATCATCAAAATTAATGGGTTTGTCAAATTCATTGCCAACCAACCCCAGTTCGATAATACTTTTGGGAATGCTGGCACCGGCATAGGTTTCTACGCCCAGGCCAAAGGCAAAATGTCCTTTGCCAAGTGTCAGAATATTTTGATTTAGCCGGAGATAGCCCTCCATACCGTCAGTTGGAATCGCGTCAAGCAGGGCTTTTTTATTGGATTCCGATAATTGTTCACCAATAAAAAACTCATTGTTCAACAGACTCATTGAAAGCGATGAATTCCCCAGTTCCAGTGATGGAGCCGATACCAGGGGCAGGAAGCCAAAATTGATGGATAATGGCTGATGATAATAACCCAGGGTCGCCGGATTATTGCCAATGGCTTCCCAGCCGCGGGCGCTGATTGCATAGGAATTGAGGTGCGCGATTGTTCTGGCATTTAAATTATTCTGGGCAGGAAGCGGTGCAGCAGTCAGTAAAAGTATTCCGAATAAGATCATTAACCGTTTCATTATTCCACCTCCTCTTCATCTTTTAAATCCACCAGGGCTTTGATATTGCCATTCATCAGTAATTTTAGACTATCGGTCATGAAAAATTTGATTTGTTCATTAGGGCCGGTGGGATCCAACTGAATAATATGCCTCATATAACAGGAATCACGAAGGACCTCGATTAAATAATCCTGAATATTAAAAACTGCATCGAACTGTTGATTTTTCTCAAATCTGAAATTGACCAGGGTATCGGGTGCAAATTGTGAATCCTCATTAAGGTCTGTACTGTCTTTGGAAATCAGAGTGATCATCCGACCGCCAATATCAAAAGAATTATTGATCAGGGCATTGATTTTCATGCCTGCCAGTTCATCGGGAAGGTCCTGCACAAATTTTTCTTTGTCAATATCGATTTCAGTATCTTCGTCAATAGTTAAAATGAACGGGACTTTTATATTGACGCTTCCGCTGATGTATTGATCAGAAGTAATTTCACCTTCGCCAAAGAGTTCAACTTTACCGGAAAAAGTCAAGCGGTTCGGAGAGATATTCATCAGATCGGCCGCATCTGTGACCATGAGGCGCTTGGAATTCTCATCATTGGGATCAATGAGATGGTTAATATGCAGTGTCGCTTTTTCGCCATCATCATTGTATGAAGCAAGATCGATAAACATCTTGATCCTGGCGCCGATATTGGTGTCAAACAGAATTTCAAGATCAACCTTTTCCAAATTAATATTTTTCAATTCTTCCGGAAAATCTTCGAATTCCTGCTCTTCAGAATCAATTTCAACACTCACCGTGTCCAGAATTCCCGCGATACTTTGAAAAGACATATTTTCGATGCGAATACTTGTTTCGATGGACTGGTCTGTATTTAATGTCATTTCATCATCGGAAGGAATGGTGACATTGGATTGATAGTGAAGATACTGACCGCCATCTTCATTATATAATTTGTAATCGGACAGGGGGATTTCGATATTTGTTACTACTTCGTTCTCTTCCAGGACCATTTCAATAGTGAGTTTGTCACCGGATTCTATATGAATAA
The DNA here is from genome assembly GCA_964498725.1 of uncultured bacterium. Lineage (GTDB taxonomy): Bacteria > Fidelibacterota > UBA2242 > UBA2242 > JAFGTP01 > JAFGTP01. The sequence continues at coordinate 7,762 of CAZCHS010000066.1, forward strand.
GTTCATCGATTTCTATATCTATATTGGCATTTAGACCCATTTCATTATTGGCGGTCAATAAAAGAATTCCTTCTTTAAAAAATGCTTCCTGAATGATATGGCCATCGGGTAAAGCCACAGAATCCTGTGTCACAATCGGTTCCTGATCAAAAAATCCGGTGATTTCAGAAAACTCCAGGTTTGTGAGAGAAATATTCGTCTCAAAGTCCTCATAAAGTAAATATGTACCTGTGGCGCCGTCAGGAACAACTATTTCCGCATTATAGGTAATAAGTTGATTTCCGGTAAAATTTTCCACCGGTTCCAACCTGTAATTGGCCAGACTGTTATCATTTTGATTAATATTCAGTTGATTGATACCGGGTTCAATGGCTACCGGTCCGATGGATAGCGGTTGGCCATCCGGATTTTTCAGATTGTCGATGGACAGATTCAACATCAAATTTTCATCGATTGAGTGGATAACTTCGTTATTAATCGTAATATTGAATGTTCCCCGGGAAATTTCCGCAGAAGTGATCCTTGTATCGGAGTCAATGGATATTTCTCCGTCTTCAGCCATTGGTTCCTGGTTGACGGTTCCGGTAAATTCCTTGAAACCAATATTATCGCCGGAGTTTTCGCCATAAAAGTCAGCATTGAAATCCATACCATCAGATTTTGATATGTCTACTTTTTCCGGGTCAGTACTTTCAGTTTGAATTTCAGCAGTAATATCAATTTCATTATTAGTAGGCGAGATGGTGTAGTTACTCAAATCAAAAGACACGTTTTTCTCTTCGTTAGGCAGAATAGTAATCGATTCTAAAAAGTCACTGCCGGCAGCGGTTAAGGATGGTATGCTCAGAGAGACCACAGACTCAACCGCCATTCGATTGACCATGTTGATCGCCAGGGTTCCCTGGTCGATCACAGCACTATTGATTTCATGCTCTGATTCCGGTAACCCGACAACTGTCGTGGTATCAAAAATCTGCTCCGGAATAATTGCTGTTGCACTGGTGACTACCATATCGCGGGTGCTGATTTCCACAAAAAAGGAAGAATTACGATTGGCATCGTCATTGGTCACCATTTGTGGACCGCTGCTACAGACAACACCCTCGACCCTGACAATGATTTCACGGGGTATATGATGATTATTTAATGCCATGGATTCCACCGGTGAAATTGTTTCGGAGGGGATCGGTTCGCTAAATATTGCGGTGGCGATTTCTCCCTGGTCATTTTCAATTACTGAAGAATCGGGATTTAGCAGTGTGATACTGACCGGTGCACCGAGTTCAATTGTCAGATCATTGAATATTTGCAAATCAATGTAGCCCGATTGAATGTTGGCGTCATTGAATTGGTCAAATTCGATAGAGCGGTGGACAACGGGCAAAGCTGTTGCCTGTGGTATTTCCATCTGGTCACCTTCATCAGCGAAAGAAAAATCGATAATTTCATCCAACTGAACCGGGTCGGATTCAATCGGTTCATTGTTATTGAGTGTAATCAGGCCGATATTGCTGGAGAAATCTTTGCTGAACGGGTCAATTGTCACTTCATCCATAGACATTACAAAATCTTTTTCAACATCATTGACAGTGACTTCATCTACTGACTGACTGAAACTTTCAGAAATATCATCGATTTTTAAACTGTCACCGACAACTGTTCTTTCAATTTCCAATGAGTTGTCTTCATAAGACAAAACCGAATCTCCATTATCCAGGCCATAACTGGAAAAGGTTGAATCATCCAGAATATCCTCAATATAAAAAGTTTCTTCCCCCATGGGTATATTTAATTGTACTTCCCAGCTGGGCATGTCCGATTCACTGGGAACTTCCACGCTGCATTGAAAAATCAGCAGCAATGAAGTTATCAGGATAAATATAAGTTGTTTAGTTTGCATTCAATACCTCGCATTTTATTAAACACTCACCTAAATATGTGATATAAATTACAATCTATTTGTAATATAGATCACATAATTGAGTAATTCAAATAATAGGCCAGGTGATAAATTGTATGCAAGTGATTAATTGTATGGAAGTAATGTGTTTTTAAACAATAATATGCCATTTGAATACGGAATTTTGTTGATTGCGATTTACCTACCAGATATCCTGTATCCGTTCAACTAATTTTTCCTGGCTAAGCTCAATTTCTTCCAGCAATTGCTGACGGGTTCCCTGTGTCACAAATTCATCGGGAATGGCAAAATTGTAAACCTTGGCTTTGAAATCATGATCATCGATAAATTGAGAGATTTTACTGCCCAGGCCACCGACAATTGTATTTTCTTCCACTGTAATAATTTTTTTGTACTTTTTACCAATTTCCAGCAACAGTTCCGTGTCCATGGGTTTGACAAAAACAGCATGGTAGAGTGAGGGGGTAATTTTTTCTTCCGCCAGTGCGGGCAAAATATTGATTAGTGCATTGGTCATTGTACCGGTAGCGATGACCGCCACTTTTTTCCCTTCCTGAATCTGTTCCCATTTGCCGATTTTGAGCAATTCCGGTTGTTTGTTTTCCTGAAATTCATGGCATTTTTCTTTGGGATAGCGGACAGCAAAGGGCTGTTTGTCCTGATCCATAGCGGTGAATAAGAGATTGCGCAGTTCATTGCCATTACGGGGCGCCGCAACGATGAGATTTGGCACAGTATTGAGATAACTGAGGTCATAAACACCGTGATGGGTCGGGCCATCGGGACCAACCACACCGGCCCTGTCCAGTGCAAATATCACCGGCAGGTCTTGTAAGGCCACATCATGAATGACATGGTCATAAGCCCGTTGTAAAAAAGTCGAGTAAATGGCCACCACCGGGCGATACCCTTCGGCTGCCATTCCCGCAGCAAAAGTCACCGCGTGTCCTTCGGCAATTCCCACATCGAAATATCTGTCCGGAAATTTTTGCGCGTATTCAGTCAGGCCGGTTCCGGTTTGCATGGCAGCGGTAATAAAGTTGGCTTTGGGATATTTATCTGCAATTTCGATAGCGATTTTTCCAAAAGCATGTAGAAAGGCCTGGTCGGGAATTTTTTTGCCCAGGGTATCCAACTGTTTCTTTTTGGGGCTGATGCCGTGGTATTTAGTGGGGTCTTTTTCAGCGATTTTCAGACCTTTGCCTTTGATGGTTTGCACATGCAGCAACACAGGATAATTCAGTTCTTTAAGGTCTTTGAATACTGAAATGAGTTTGCGTAAATTATGTCCATTGACCGGCCCGTAATAGCGAAATCCGAATTCTTCAAAAAGCACGCTGGGGGCTAATAGTTTTTTGATAGGCCTGAGAATATATTGGCCCAGCCTTCTAAAAAAATTGCCGCCTTTGGGTAATTTTTCCAAAGTATTCCATATTCTGTTTTTATAATAAAGATATTGCGGATTGCGGACGATTTTCGTGAAATAGTTGGACATGGCGCCCACATTTGGAGATATTGACATTTCATTGTCATTGATGATCATCAGAAACTGGCCGCCGATTTCAGTAATATTGTTGAGGCCTTCATAAGCCAGTCCACCTGTAAAAGATCCGTCGCCAATGATCGCCACAATTTTATTTTTGGATTTTTCCAGATTGCGCACAGCAGCAAATCCGGCAGCGGCTGAGATCGAGGTGGAAGCGTGGCCGGCGCCGTAAGCGTCGTATTCGCTTTCCTTCCGTTTACAGAAACCGCTGATACCACCGTATTGCCGAATGGTGTTTAATTGGTCACGTCGTCCGGTGATAACTTTGTGGCCGTAAGCCTGGTGGCCCACGTCCCAGACCAATTTATCTTTTGGTGTATCATAGACATAATGGAGTGCAGCTGTTAATTCTATGGTTCCCAGGCTGGGTGCCAAATGGCCGCCGGTTTTGTTGACGGTTTCAATGATGAACTGGCGTAATTCATCACAGTAAATTTTTAAATCGTGAATGGATAATTTTTTCAGGTCGCTGGGGGAATTGACTTGGTGTAAAACTTTATAGTTTGTCTCTTGCGTCTCCATACTATTCCTATCTGATCATATCGAGAAAATATTCATGGATGCGAGTGTCCTCTGTTAATTCCGGGTGGAAACTGGTTACCAGAATATTTTCGTATTTTAAAACCACCGGTTTTTCGCCCAGTGTGCCAATAACTTCTATATTTTTATCCAAATCCACAAATTGCGGCGCGCGAATGAAAACGCCGGGATAGGGGCTGTCAAACCCCTTAACTTCAATATTCGTCACAAAGGATTCGATTTGTCGGCCAAAGGCGTTGCGCGCGGTTTGGACAGGGATTTTTTTCAGGTGCCTGACACGCTTATCATGGCAATCAGTGGAAAGCAATATTGCCCCGGCGCAAGTGCCAAAAACCGGCCCGTCGTAATTTCGCAAGGGCTCAAACATCTGCATATTTTCCAGGAGTTTGGTCATAGTGGTGGATTCCCCGCCCGGTAGAATGATACCATTGCATTGCTGAATTTCTTCAGGATAGCGGATTTTGATGGTATTAACAGAAAGCCTTTCCAGCATTTTTTGGTGCTTATGAAAGGCTCCCTGTAATCCTAAAATTCCAACGGTTATATCAGAATTTTTTAATGTCATTTTATATCGATTACCATCCTCTGTTGGCCAGGCGCTGTTCTTCGGGAATTTCATCCATGTCAAGGCCTTTCATGGCATCCTGAAGTTTGGCGGATATTTCGGCAAGTTTTTTGGGATCATCATAATAGGTGGTGGCTTCCACAATGGCTTTGGCGCGGGCTTCGGGATCATCGGATTTGAATATTCCGGAACCGACAAATACAGATTCTGCACCTAATTGCATCATCAATGACGCGTCAGCAGGTGTGGCAATGCCGCCGGCAGCAAAATTTGGCACCGGCAGTTTTCCGGTTTCCGCAACTTCCTGAACCAATGCGAAGGGTGCGCCCATTTCTTTGGCAACGGACATCAATTCATCTTTTTTCAATGTTGTTAAAACGCGGATATCAGACATCACCGTGCGCATGTGAGTCACAGCTTCCACAATATTTCCGGTGCCGGCTTCGCCTTTTGTGCGGATCATGGCAGCGCCCTCACCGATTCGGCGCAAAGCTTCACCAAGATTACGGCAGCCACAGACAAAAGGCACTTTGAAATCATGTTTCCAAACGTGGTTGGCTTCATCGGCCGGTGTCAAAACTTCACTTTCATCAATAAAATCTATTTCCATGGATTCCAGTATCTGGGCCTCTGCGAAATGTCCGATACGGCATTTTGCCATTACAGGAATAGATACGGTATTTTGTATTTCTTTGATCATTTTAGGGTTGGACATGCGGGCGATACCGCCGTGTGCGCGAATATCCGCCGGAATTCTTTCCAGGGCCATTATGGCAACAGCACCGGCTTCTTCTGCGATTTTGGCCTGTTCCGGATTGGTTACGTCCATAATAACACCACCCTTGAGCATTTCTGCCAAGCCAACTTTTACTTCAAAATTACTTTTTCCCATGTTACTTCTCCATTTATGTCTTTACTTAATTTAATAAATTTTCAGAGATTTTTTGTACTCTTTTTTTAATTGATTCGATCACATCATCAGGCGTTGAAGCGCCACCACTGATCCCTACTGACGTAACATTCTCAAACCATTTTTGTTCCAGTTCATCCTCGGTTTCTACAGAGATTGTATTATAGTTGATGGATTCTGAAATTTCTGCCAGCCGTTTGGTGTTGGCAGAGGTTTTGGAGCCTACAATCAAAACCAATTGATTGTTCCGGGCCAGTTCATTGACTTGCTTCTGTCGCTGCCGGGTGGGATTACAAATGGTATTAACGAAATGAATATCATCACATTTCAGAGTTAATTCCGCCATAATCTGCCCTGCTTCATGAAGAAATTGTGTCGATTGTATCACGACACCCGCACTTTTTATGGGGGAGATTTCTTCTGCCTCATTGGCATTGCTGATGACCAGAGAATCCGTAAGCCTTGACTGAATACCGAGGACCTCATCATGGCCATGATCGCCAATAATTATGACCCGGCGGCCTTCCTTTTCCAGGGCAATCGCTTCTTTATGGATTTCCTTGACCAAAGGACAGGTTGCGTCGATAATAAAATAATTTTGTTCCCGCAATTTCTGTTCTAACTGCTGCGGAGTGCCGTGAGCCCGTAGCAAAAGCGGTTTGGATTTATCAATTTTGTTCAGGTCTTCTATAACATGAATTCCTAATTTTTCCAATTGTTTGACCACGATATCATTATGGACGATATCGCCGAGCATTTGCACTTCGCCATATTTTTTAGCTGCTGCTTCGGCTTTTTTGATCGCACCGGCCACACCGCCGCAAAAACCGATATTTTTTGCCAGTTCTATTTTCATTTTCTCTCTTGGTATTTTCCTTGGCCGGCCAACCAGTCGTCGATTTCCTGCCTGGCTTCGGGAATGATTATTTTTTCTGCTTCTTCAATGGTTTTATGGATTGTTGCGCCGGCTGCAAATTTATGTCCGCCGCCATCATGATTTTTCGCGATTTCATTGATTACCACATTGCCCTTGGAGCGAAAGTTCAGGCGAATGTTCTTCTTTTCCCGTTCTAAAAACATAATCGCGATCTCAACCCCATGGGTAGTTCTTACAAAATCCGTATACCCGTCAACTTCTTCGATTTTTGCGCCGGCTTTATCAGCCATTTCCCGGGTGATGAAAAACCAGGCCAGTTTGCCGTCACAGGCATAGTTTACATTTTGTAATACCATACCCAACAGCAGCATCTGTTCCGGCAGTTTATTTTCATAAATATGCCTGTACAAAGCTCCTGGTGTGACACCGAAATCCAGTAACCGGGCCGCAATTTTCATGGTTTTGGGCGTGGTGTTTTCGAAACGAAAGGAGCCGGTGTCAGTCATGATGCCAACCCAGATGGCGTTGGCAATATCAAGGTTCATTAAATGAGGGTTGGTTTCCATAATTAATTCATAGATCAGACTGCAGGTAGCAGCGGCATCGGTGTCCACGAGTTCGTATTCAAATTCCTTGCTGCGAATTGGATGATGATCCATGCAAATCACCGGTACATTGCTGTTTTTCAGGTCTTCCCCCAATTCACCCAGCCGCGAAAAAGAACCTACATCCAGCACTACTGCCAGATCAAATTCCTGCAGGGATTCTTTGTCCCTCTCTGCATCATATTGATGAAAAATATTTTCTTCATTCAAAAAGTTATATTCCCAGGGTAATGGTGAGGAATTGTATATTTTGGGATTTTTCCGGATTCTTTTTAGTAAATGATAAACGGCTGCTTCCGATCCCAGGGCGTCACCGTCCGGCCGCACATGGCTGGTGATCAATATATTGTAGCTTTCGCTGATTCGTTTGTTTATGTTCTCCAAATTCTCTTCCCATTTGCTTCATTAAAAATTGTCACAAATTTATTCTATTTTGGGGAAATATCAAAAGCTTGTGTTGGAAGATCTTGGAGGTGAAAAAATGTCCAACTCCCGGGTGCAATAGGCTGAAGGACAAATTTCAAATTGCCTAAGGATTTTCCCGGTAGGGGAAATCCTTTTGTAAAACTTCCGGATGATTATTATCAAGTTTTACAGTCGGTGAAATTTGATAGACAAATTACAAATTTGTCCTGTATAAATTTAATTTCCAATTATTAATGACACTCATCGCATCCACACAACTTATCACTTTTCGCCAGCTCAAAACACTCCCGTCCCTCTTTAAAGGAAAAATAAGCCAGACCCAGCGTGCCGATGGCATCGATGTAGGGAATATTAAACAGCGCATAAATACCACTGCTGGCCAGTAGGATAATCGACATATAGAGGCAGACCTTTGTACAATTGGCGTCGGAAATAATGGGTTGGGAATTCAATTTTCTTCCTACGGATTTTTTAGCCATTACCAAAAAGCCCATGGTAAGAATGGAGATGGTTGAGATGATAATTCCCCAAAAAGTGGTTACCGGTTTGTGGCCGGTGATAATATTGTGAACGCCGGTAGTGACAAGCCCGATGACTAAGAGATAAAAGGCAACGCCGGTAATTTTCAGGGCTGTTTTTTCAAATGAATCCCGACTGCTGCCCGGATTTCTTTTGATACGGATGATCATGTGGGCGATTCCCAGGCCGGAAATCACTTCGATAAAACTATCAGCACCAAAGCCAAAAAGCGCCAGGCTTTCATCTTCGAACCCGAAATATGTCGCCACCAGTCCTTCAATGATGTTGTAAACAATAGTTAAAATCGCTAAACCGAAAGCGATATTGTAAAGTTTTTTTGCTTTAATTGTTGATTTGTCAGTCATTATTAAAAACCTATTATTTTACTAGGGTTAATTTGTTGATAATTTTTACCAAGGGCAAGAATTAATGTTCCGCTGGTGTCAATTATAAATATTTAAATATTCCCAAATATTTTTGACAACAATTTCAGGATTAAAACATCGGAGTTATGATGTTTATAATCAGTCAATACAGATAAGGAAGATTGTAATGAGAAAATATATTGTCATTCTTTTTTTGTTAATCGTTTTTGTTGCTGAAGCTTACAGCCAGTTGACAATTGATTATATGAAAGACATACCCATCATTGATGGTCTACCTGACGATAACCTGAAGGAAAGAACATTAACAGAAATGACAACAGTATACAAAACTCAGGAGAATAATTTTGAGGTTCCGGTTTATTATTTTTCTGGTTATACTGATAAACATTTTTATCTTTACATTGAAGCGGATGCTGATCAGATCATTGAGCGGGACCGCGCTTATCAAAATGGCGATGGATTTCATCTGATGATCGGTAAACCGCAACCGGACAATGCCCCTACGGATGAATTTTACATTCTCGGCTTTTCACCGCAAAAAAACTGGAGCCACAAAATGGTCTGGTATTATAATATTGACTTGAGCATGCGACGGCTGGGCGATGAAGTTCTTTTTGCAACCAATGAGGATAAGGGAAAAATTGGATTTGAGCTTTTGCTTCCCTGGCAGACTGTGAAACCCTATCATCCCTGGTTTGGTGAGGTTGGAATAAACTTATGTTTTGTCAAAGCAATCGGGCAGAGTGATAAAAATTATTACTTTATCACAATGGATGAAAAGATGCAGAGCGAGCAGTCTTTGCGAAACTATGAATTAATGGCATTTGATAACCCCGGGGAAACGACGGAAACTGCTGTTATGGTGACCCCTGGTCATGTGCAGGTTGGCGGAGCTTTGAGTTTGAAAATCAGTAAATGGACCCGGGCAGATACAACAATCGAATACACCACTAAAGTTTTTTCCGGAGAAAATGAACGGGTTGGTTTCCAAAGAGAAAGATTCAATTTTAAGACGGGCTTTAATAAGACAGAAATGGTAATTGATCAGCTATTAATACTCGGCGGATACCGCCTGGAAGTGAAAGAAAACGGTACAAAAATAAGTGATCAGTTTGTATCTGTTTTTCCGGCAGTTCAACCTGATGAACTACAGGCAAAAGTCCGGTCATTGAAACCGGATCTGTCGGCAGGAACCTACCATACCATGATGTTCTATATTGAAAATCTCGCAAAAGAAATGCAGGTTTTGAAACCCTATGAAAATTCTTATTCAATCAGAAGTAAAATCATTGATATTGAAGAAAAGATCAGAAAACTGGAAGCCGGGGAAAATCCAATAATTGAACAGACCGGCACTTATCGCCGCGCCTTTTTGTCAAAAATTGATTCCACACTCCGGCCTTACTCGGTTTATGTTCCCGAAGATTATTCCCCGAAAAAGGAATATCCATTACTTGTCTATCTCCATGGCAGTGGAAATGACGACCGGGTTCTGGCCCATACGATTACTACTATCAAACAGGGCTTTATCATTCTCGCGCCCAATGGCCGGGGAACTTCCAATTGCTATGCCACTGAAGAATCCCAAACCGATATTATGGAAGCGATTGAGGATGTGACAGCGGTTTTTAATATTAATGAATCCGCAATTATTTTAAGTGGATTTTCCATGGGGGGTTATGGTGTCTATCGCACTTATTATGAGCATCCGGAATTGTTTTCAGCCATCGCTGTTTTATCGGGGCATCCGAATCTGGCGCAGAAATGGGGCGGCAGTGACGAGTTGAATTTTTTTGAGGAGCAGAATCTCAAAAAATTTAACGGGGTGCCGATTTTTATTTATCATGGCCGGGAAGATTTAAACTGTCCCTTTGACCTGACAGAAAAATTAGTGGAAAAAATGAAAGACAAAAATTTTGAGGTCACTTTTGTGATTGGTGAAAAAGGCCATGGCGGAATGTCAAAAACAGCTATCAGCCATTACCATGATTGGCTGAGAAACCGGGTAAGGAATTAATCCCGCGCCAGTACAAAACTAAACCAGGTCAAAATAATGGTGACCGGCGTGAAGAGTATTTTCTCCAGAGAACTCAGGGATAACAGGTTTCCCACAGTATTTAGGGCAAACAGCACTACCATTGCCCACAATACGCCTTTTGACAATCCCGGCGAAAGACTGAACCTGACCAGTTCTGATTTGGCCAGTACCACCCAGAAAAATAATAATGTGACGGCAATTGAAAACAATTCAAACAAAAGCAACTGCGGGCGGGATTCCAGCCTGCCACCCCAAATCATATTGCAGGGAAGCAGTCCCATGACAATTAAAAGGTGAAATACCAAGGTTATCGAAAAAATAATGAGAAGTCCGTAGGTGGCGATTTTTTTCATGATAAAATCCTTTTTGATGCATGGGCAAGGAGAAATGTGTCCACGGAGTGCATTAACCCTGTTGTAACTACTCAGGTACTTTCTTACTGTAAAGGATAATTCCTATTATCCGGTTT
>CAZCHS010000067.1:0-18294 GCA_964498725.1 uncultured bacterium
AAAAATTATCTGAAATTGACCCAAGAAGCCTCTCAATCCCTGAGAGGCTTCTTGGGTTATGACGATAAAGTACATTCACCCTGGATCCCAAACTCTTCACCCTGGTTCTGGTTCCCAAACTCCCGTTTGGGAACCTTCCCCGGAGCGCTGACCAAGGGATTACGTCCCCAAACAGGAGTTTGGGAACCAGGATAATGAGGATAGAAAATGTTTTGAACAATTATTTTGGTATCTCAGGCAATTCCCATAGTTTCATAAGATCATTATACAATTGCCGGGTCAGTTGTACCATCACCGGATTTTTGTCACTCTTCAACCAGTCTATTATTTTTGATAAATCCGCCGGTTCCATTACTGTACATCCGGCTGTGGTTTCAAAGGGTTTTGCCCAATTGTGAATAAAAATACATGATCCGGCGCCTTTTGATACGGGATTGGTATTGTGGTTGACAACGATTCCCTGTTCATAGTAGATCCCGGCCCGGCTCATTTTTTCCGAGGAATTCCAGTCAATTTTTGAGGCCGGTTTTTGATTTGAAACGATTTGATTATAAAAATCTGAATCGGCATCATCGATACATTCAATCATTTCTGTGACATGAATGTAAGGCATATTCAGATTATCCACCTGTTCAGTTGATTCATAACCAAAAACAGCGCTTAATTCAAATATACCGGCGGGACTTCGGCCGTCACCTTCTTTTTTCGGGGGCAATTCGCTGAGGCGCAAGGTGTCATGTAAGCCCCGGCCCATTCCCAGCCCGCTTCTTCCCAGGGAAATGTCAATAGTTTTATCCCATTGCTTCCATCCCTTTGTGTTGGAATTACGTTCAAAGCAATAGAGATTTCCTTGTGTCGCAGTGAGAGAATCGGTGATAACGACTATCAACTGGCCACTGGATTTTGGAATAGAATTTTTGGTTTCTGCCATTAGATTGGCAACGCAGAAAATTACGATTAAAAGTATTAATTTCTTCATATTATTGTCTCAATCCTGTTACAACTTCAATATGCGGAGTATGGGGAAACATGTCAACCGCCTGCACGGAAGTAATGGTGTACCCGCCTTTTTCATTCAATATTTTCAAATCCCGAACCTGAGTGGCAGGGTTACAGGAAACATAAACGATTCTGCCGGGATTGATCTGAATGATCTGCTCAACCAGTTTCGGATGCAGGCCGGAACGGGGCGGATCAACGATCAAAAGGTCCGGATGCGGCAGTTGCTTAAATAGTTCCGGTTGCTTATCAAACAAACTGTCGAGATTACCATTTAGAAATTCGATATTGTCAATATTGTTATTTTTCGCGTTATTGACAGCGTCATGGACAGCAGCCTTTATGATTTCAATGCCGGTAACGGTTTTGGCGCCGGGTGCGAGGAAAAGGCCGATAGAGCCGGTACCACAATAGAGGTCCCAGACATTTTCATCCGGTTGTACATTAGCGGCCTGTTGGATCTCACTATACAATTTCTCAGCCATAATAGTATTGGTCTGAAAAAAGGATGCCGAAGAGATTTTGTAAGTTAAATCACCTAACCTGTCTTCAATATATTCCCGGCCGTACAGTATATTTTGGATTTCCGGAATAGTGGTTCCCCCTTTGTTGGTGGCGACGGTATGCATCAAACTGGTGATGCCGGGGAATTCCGCCAGTATCCGGTCTTTGAGAGGTTCAAAAAGTTCGGGACGGTTTTCCTGAGTGACAATATTGACCAGTAATTGACCGGTATTGTATCCTTTACGAATCATGAGATGACGCAGGAAGCCGACATGTTCCCGCTGGTCATAGGCTTTCAAATTATTTTCCAGGCAGAATTCCCGTACCAGTGCCATGATGCGGGCCGATTCTTTTGGTGCGATTAAACAGTCGTCAAGGTCGATGGATTTCCAATAATTTCCCTGCACCCGCAATCCCAATGCAAAATCCTGAGGTTTATCCTGTTCAAATTCCCCTGTCAGCCAGCGGTGGCGGGAAAAGGAAAATTCCATTTTATTGCGGTAGTGAAAGATCTTCTCAGCACCAACAACAGGATTGATCTCAACATCAGTAAATCCGCCTAAGCGCTGATAAAGATCAGTGATCTGTTTCCGGAAAAACGCCAACTGGATCTCATAGGGAATATTTTGGTGTTTACAGCCGCCGCAATAGTCAAAATATTTGCAAGGGGCGTCGATCTCATAGTCACTTTTTTCCAGGACTTCTTTGATGTAGGCTTCGGCATAGGATTTTTTGGCTTTTTTGATTTTGGCAGTCACTTTTTGTCCGGGAATGCCATCATCCACAAAGATGGTGTAGTTGTCCATTTTTGCCACACCTTTGCCGTGAAAGCTCAGGTCTTCAATTTTTAGGTCAACAATATCTCTTCTTTTGACGGGTTTTTCCATGAATATCTTTCTTCATATAAAAAATGCTGCCGGTCAGGCAGCATTTTAAAAAGGTTAACTCAATAATCTTTCATACCAATTGGTTTTGTCTTTGATCAGCAACCAGATAACCATTACCAGGAGAATGCCGATCAAAAAAGCGCCGCCAACAATTGCTTTGGTACTGCCGGTACGAATTAAATCGTAACTATAATAAATTATCATAAAACTGATTGCGAATATCAGGTATGCCAGTAAATTTTTCCACAGGAAAAACCGTTGGCAGATATACAACCATAAAATTATCATTAATAAGGAAAAATAACTAAACAAAAACGCCGGCATTGTGTCAATACTGGCGGGCAACAGAACCGGAATAATTGCCAGCAAAGCGATGAGAAAAAATTTGTTTCTGAAAATAATGGAAACAATGGAATAGTAAAGGACTGCAAATGTTATCCCTATCATGATGGCTTTTACCAGTATTTTCAGAATAAAGAAATTTTGAACCAGGTATTGGGGAATATTGATATCGGGACTGGTAATAAATGACGGGTTATTGCCGGCCACATATTTAATACCGATGATGATCGCAATCAATCCGAAAGTCGATAATAATGAGGACAGCAGCACATCAAAACCGAATGACTGATTTTCCTTTAAATCCTCAACAATATTGTGGTTGCCATAATAGGCGGCTCCGACTAAAAGCAACAGAAAAAACAATAGAGCGGTTAATAATAAATTGATCAGGCGGCTAAACATAAGTGAGATTACAAAATTGAATTGGCTCCATGTGGTATCATAATAGATAAAATTAGTTTTTAGGTTCACGAGCTCATAAATGAAGAGAATTAAAAACAGGCCGGCAGAAGTGTAAATTATTGACTTCCAGGGAATATTCATAAAATTGAAAGATTCCTTATGCTTCAATAAAAGCACCAGCAGGAACAGGGGCAGCAACAGCATTCCCAGAATTTTGCGGATTGAATCGAAGTTGTTCTCTTTATTGATTTCCAGAAGCCAGTTTTCCGGCACTTTATACCAGCTTTTAAAATAGCCCAGTTCGTCGCCTTTTACTTTCAATGTCAGCCGCAGTTTCGCCTCGTCAATATTGGCAATAAATCCGTATTTACTTTCATAGACAAAAGTATGGTCAGTGCGGTTCGGCAGAATATTGGAAAAGGATTCCACCAGCCGGAAATCATCAATCTGATATTGCTGTTTCGCAATAAACTGTTCAACCCGGATAAGGGCCAATTCTTTGCTGAGATTATAGGACATGGCATCTTCGGACAACATATGATTGAACCCGGTTACAACATTATCCATAGGATGAACATAGACGATGAATTCTTCTTTTTCATGCTCCTGGTAGAGGCGTATCTTGTAACTGACGATATTCGGCAGATAATTGGCAAAAATGAAATTGGCACTGTCGATTGTGGTGTGGGTGGTGATGTATTTTAAACAAGGCTCATCACAGTCGGAGATAATTGAACTTGCTGTTTCAAAGCGGTTTGGATCCAGGCCCCGGCTGTCGACAAACTCTTTGGCGGTTTCAATAGCTTCTTCCTCTGATACGGTGTAATTGATGTACTCGCCCAGCCGTTTCACCGGCAGCAAAAAACTGCTGATAAAGACAATCAGGGCAACCAAAATAAAATAGATTTGATTTTTGGAATAAGCCGGCAGGGAATATGACACATGAGGACGCGGATGAACTTCAGGAAGCGGTTTGATCTCTTCCCTTTCTCCGATTGCATCGCTGCGGTTTAACAGCTCTTCACTGCTCAAAAAGCCACGATTTTTAAAATAATGGAAAAGGCTGTAGAGCAACAGGAAAAGCGCGATTGAGCCGGCGATAACAGAGGGGATTAAAATACTGGTATTGCCGGTATTAGCAAACATCAGGATGGTCAGAAAAGCATCCACCGTGTAATGCCATATCAGCGTCGCAACAATACCAAAACTGATAAAAACATATCCGGTGGCAATTCCAAATAAACTAACCTCCACGCCTCTGATCCAAAAGGGCTGGTTTGGATAATTGGAATGAGCGAAGCCCCAGATAATCGCTGTCAGGATCACTGCAAAAAGTTTGGATTTTGTAAATTTATCAAAGAGGGGAATCCCATATAGCCGAAAACAAAATTCCTCGGTAACAGCGGGAATAAAGCCGGCAAACAAAATAAAAATCCAGGGAAATTTTGTATTGATGATCTCACTGTAATTGACGCTGGCCGGGGACCACGCGCCCAGTTTTTCGGCAATAATATAGAAGAATATCTGAAAAACAATGAATACAAAGGCCAGCACAAAGCCCGTCAGGGTGCTTAAGAAAAACTCCCGGGTCTGCATACCTTTCCAGGTAAAAGACCGTAAAAGACCGTTTTTGGCCGGACACATTTTTTTGTAAAGGGAATCTCCGGCAGATGCCAGAAAGAACACCGCCGCGCCGTATAATAACGCGCCAATTACGATCCCAGTGATCCGGTCAGTGTAAAATCCGGAAATACTTTTCGAAGTGTTGTAATAATAAAAGTTTAATGGCAGCATGTTTAACTGGGAAATTAAAAAGATCGAAAAGGTGGCAATACCAAAAATCAGCCCCACTTTTAAGTTGATTTTACCTCTGATGGTGGTATAAATAAATACAACAACGGAACTCAGGCCCAGCAGAATTAAAAAGGCCATCGCAATTGTGGCAGTAGTTTGGTTTTGTGACCGTAATTTTTTATAGTCTCGCTGCCAATATTCCGGTACTTTTAGATATTCTTCGTAATAGCCAACCTTATCCCCTTTGACCGTTATCTGTATTTCAAAATGAGCACCATAGATCTCAACATTTTTTTTCTGGAAAGTAAAACTGTAATCCACGCGGGCTTTTTGGGATTTCGTGGCCTTATCTTTTAATTCCCAATTATCGAGATTACGCTCCGTGTTTTTATCAATAAAATTCCGGGCGGTCTGCTCGGCTGCTTCCATTGAGAGCGAACTCAGCGCGGTTTCTTCTTTCAGGACATGATCGAAATAGCGCAGTTCGCCATCGGTGGAAAAACTAACATAGACCTCTTCTTTCTCCAGACTGTTGAAAAATCTGACAGACCATTGCCAGATATTGAACGTTTCTGAAAAAAACCGGTGAGATTTTTCAACACCCAATTCTTTTTCGATAAAAATTTTGGACAATTCCGGATAATTAAAAGTGGTGGCATTATGAAAATACTGGTCGGGTTGTATATTATTATTTTGCAGGAATGTCCTGGCTGTGTCCAGCGCCTCGGGTTTTGTCAGGTTAAAGGTGATTGATTGTCCCGGAAAAGCGGTTTTATGATATTTTAATGTAAAGAAAAGGGAAAGGGTTAACAGTATCAATGCGGAAAGGATGAATAAGAGATTGTTTTTTGTTAGTTTCTCATATTTCATAATTCAAAGCCTGTAATTAAAAAAAGACCCCGATGTATCGGGGTCCTTAATTTTAAATGAAAGAACGGTAATTACTTTTTACGTCCTCTTGCCATTTTAGCTCTGGAAACATCGCCATCTTTGTCGATGAAATAAAGATAGCCTTTTTCCCGTTTTACGCCACATTTGGCAACAACTTCAGCACCACCGCCTTTTTCTCCTCCACGGGCCATTTTTGAGCGTGATACATTGCCATTTTTGTCAAGGTAATATAAAAAACCTTTTTCTTTTTTTACGCCACATTCTTTGACTTTTTCTGCCATATTTTACCTCCTTTAAAATTACTAAATAACCATAATATTTGCACAATGTTGTAATAATGTTAATTGTCGTGGAGACAAATGTCAAGTTTTTTATTTTCATTAATATTAAAAAATTCGACGGGCTCCTCAGAGAACAGGATTTAATTCATTGTTTTTTGAATCATTTATAGACTTTGTAAAAAGACGATAATTTTTCCTTCGAGACCGGCGAGGAGAGGTAAATTGCCTGGTTTTACCCTGAAAATATCAGAAAAAACCCGGAATTAGGGGATCAATTTTGGTTTTTTCTGACAAATTCAGGGAAAATGTAAACCGGCTTTTTTGTCAGGTCAGCATTTTCTTGAGATAGCGGCCGGTGTGGGATTTTTTGTTGCGGGCCAGCTGCTCCGGTGTGCCGGTACCGATAATTGTGCCGCCCCGGTCACCGCCTTCGGGACCGAGATCAATGATATAATCAGCGGATTTAATAATATCAAGGTTATGTTCGATGACAATAATTGTATTGCCTTTATTAGCCAAATCATTTAGGACTTGTAGTAACAACTGAATGTCCTCAAAATGTAAGCCCGTAGTCGGTTCATCCAGTATATAGAGCGTATTGCCGGTGTTCCGCTTACTGAGTTCGGCTGAGAGTTTGATGCGCTGGGCTTCACCGCCGGATAAGGTGGTGGCCTGCTGGCCCAGCTGAATATACCCCAGTCCGACCCGTTTCAGCGTTTCGAGTTTTCGCTTGATACGGGGCAGTTTTTTAAAGAAATCATAAGCTTCACTAACCGTCATTTCAAGGACATCGGCAATGGTGTTGCCTTTATATTTGATTTCCAGGGTTTCGCGATTGTAGCGGTGGCCTTTGCAAACTTCACAGGGCACATAGACATCGGGTAAAAAATGCATCTCGATTTTCCTGATCCCTTCGCCGCCGCAGTTTTCACAGCGCCCGCCTTTGACATTGAAACTAAAGCGTCCCGGTTTATATCCTCTGATCTTAGCATCTTTGGTACTGCTGAACAATTCCCGGATATAAGTAAAAACACCGGTGTAGGTAGCGGGATTTGACCGGGGAGTGCGGCCAATGGGTGACTGGTCGATATCAATCACTTTGTCAATATTTTCGATACCGGTTATATTTTTGTATTTCAGGGGTATTTTGACGGACTTATTGAGTTGGTTGTGCAAAATCGGATAGAGTGTCTCATTGACCAGCGTGCTTTTCCCGGAACCGGAGACACCGGTGACACAGATAAATTTTCCCAAAGGAAAGGAAAAGGGTTCGGATTTCAGGTTATTGCCCTGAGCGCCATAAAGTTTTATTTCTTTTTTACTGCCTTTTCTCCGTTTTTGGGGAACAGGTATATGTTTTTTTCCCGACAGGTACTGGCCGGTGAGTGAATCCGGATTATTTTCAATTTCCTGAGGATTTCCGGCGGCCACCACCTTTCCGCCATCCACACCGGCGGCCGGCCCGATATCGAGGATGTGATCGGCGGCTTCAATGGTTTCCTGGTCATGTTCCACCACGATCACAGTGTTGCCAATATTCCGCAATCGGGTCAGCGTATTTATCAGTCGTGCATTATCGCGCTGATGAAGCCCGATACTGGGTTCATCCAAAATATAGAGAACACCGGTCAGCTGGGAACCGATCTGGGTGGCGAGGCGAATGCGCTGGGCTTCACCGCCTGACAGGGTTTGCGCGGAGCGGTTCAATGTCAAATATTCCACACCCACATTCACTAAAAAACTCAGGCGTTCATTGATCTCCTTTAATACCTGGTCAGCAATATGTTTGTCAGTATCATTGAGAACAATATTCCGGAAAAAGTGCTGTGCATTGGTGATTGACAATGCGGTCAGGTCGCCAATGCTTTTATCATTGATCCTGACATTGCGGGATTCCGGGCGAAGCCGTTCGCCATTACAAGCGGAGCAGGGTTTCTGGGACATAAATTTCTGGATCCATTTACGAATGCCGGGGGAGCGGGTCTGTGTGTACCGCCTTTTCAGGTTATTCATGACGCCTTCGAAGCGGGTGGTGTAGCGGCCCTGCATTTTATCCGAGGAATATTTTACAGAAAAGGTTTTTTCAGTGCCGTAGAGCAGCACCTGTTTGGCTTCCTTTGAAAGGTCCTTAAAAGGCGTTTTGAAACTGAAATTATACTCCCGCGCCAATCCGCGCAGAATAGAGGCATACCATTTACCACGGGGTTGCGGGCCGAGGGGCAAAATCGCCCCTTCTGATAAGGATTTTGACGGATCCGGGATCACCAGGTCCTCATTCATTTCCAGTTTAGCCCCCAGACCGTCACATTCCGGGCAAGCGCCAAAGGGACTGTTGAAGGAGAACATTCGGGGTGAAAGTTCTTCGAAACTGATTTCACAGTGGGGACAGGAATAATTTTCACTAAAAAAATGTTCCTCATTATTGATTTTCGCGATGATCAGGCCGGCGCCGATTTTCAATGCTAATTCCAGGGACTCGGTCAGCCGCTCGCGGACTTTTTTGCGAATTTTCAAACGGTCAATGACCACTTCAATATCATGTTTTTTATTTTTATCCAGTTTGACAGGATTATCCACATCGGTTATTTTACCGTCTACACGCAGGCGAATGAATCCCTCTTTGCGGATTTCTTCGTAGATGTTTTTATATTCACCTTTCCGGCCGCGCACCAGGGGCGCCATCAGGATCAACTTGCTGTTTTCGGGAAATTTCATGATGGTGTCGGCAATCTCCTGTACCGTCTGACTGATTATCGGCCGGCCGCATTGATGACAGAAGGGTTTGCCGATCCGGGCGTAGAGCAATCGCAGGTAGTCATAGATTTCTGTAACCGTGCCGACAGTGGAGCGGGGATTGCGGGAGGTAGATTTTTGTTCGATGGAAATGGCCGGTGACAAGCCTTCGATAAAGTCAACATCGGGTTTTTCCATAAGTCCCAGGAACTGGCGGGCGTAAGAACTAAGGGATTCCACATAGCGCCGCTGGCCCTCGGCATAAATGGTATCAAAAGCGAGGGAAGATTTGCCCGACCCAGATACGCCGGTGATCACCACCAGTTTATTGCGCGGTATCTCAACATCGATATTTTTTAAGTTATGTTCACGCGCGCCTTTTATCTTAATATTTTTATTAATTATATCCATAAAAAACTCATTTCTGCTAATTTCAACGGGTTAATGAATAAAATGATTCCCTTTCAAAAAAAACTTATTTATATTGCCTGCAATTTAATAAAATATTTGGTTTTTTGTTATAAGGTTTTAGGGTATGACAGGGGAAAATTATTCTTGTCATTCATTTTTTTATCCCCCTGGCTGTTCAGAAAACAAGTATTAAGTGACATGGTATGATAATTGTTCGTAAAAATTAGATTTTTATTGGGAAGGTGTGATTTTTAAATGAATTCCGAAAATAAAAGGTATCTGACAACGGCCTATCTGGCAGGAGCCGTTCTGTTGGTAATTGACTTAGTAGTTAAATATGTTGCCAATCAAACTTTACTTTTTCAGCAAAGAACCGATACTGGCATTAAGTGGCTGAGTTTTTATCTGACCCACAACACCGGGTATCATTATATTTTTGGTGAGATCAAGAACCATAAATTATGGTCAATTTTCGGGCTGATAATGCTGACGGTCCTGCTGGTCTCATTGACCCGCTCACTGCTCCATGAAAAAGAGCGAATTTACAAACGGATATATACTGTCATTTTAATGCTGACAGCGGGGGCCGGGGGAAATGTCCTGGAGATTTTATTTACCGGAAAAGCGACGGATTTTTTTGTTTTGGAGCCCTTTCCGTGGCCCAGTAATATTTGCGACCAGTATATCAACGCCATTATCTATATTGTCATGCCGGTCATGCTGATAACATTATTTATAAACCGGAAAAAGAGTAAACAACTGGAAGAGAATGGAACGCAGGAATAAAAAGATACTGATTGTTGAAGATGAACTGATCATTGCCAATGATATTCTTCTGTCACTTAAAGATATGGATTATGATGTCGCCGGCATTGCCACCGACAGCCGGGAAACACTGGATTATCTGAAAAGTGACAAGATTGATCTGGTGCTGATGGACATCAATATGAGTGGTCATATGAATGGTATTGAGGTTGCCAGCCTGATCAATGAAAATTACAATTTGCCGGTCATATTCCTGACTTCCCATTCCGAACAATCCATGGTCAGGGATGCCCTGAAAGCCAAACCCTACGGCTATTTGTATAAACCGGTGTCGGATGATGAAATCCGCACCACTGTTGAGATGGTCTTTTACAAGTTTGAAATGGAACAAAAACTTAAAAAGTCCGAGGCCCGGTATAAATCCATTTTCAATAATACCGGTACAGCCACTTTAATATTAAACCAGAAATCAAAAATTGTAATGGCCAATGATAAAATGGTTGAACTGGCGGAAACCAGCCTGGAAAACCTGCTGGATACCGAGGATATATTTCAATATGTCGCGCCTGATTATAAGGAGCAGGTCCAGCAAAACCATATCAACCGGTTAAAGGGCAAAGAGGTTCCCCATCAATATGAGTTTGATTTTATATCGGCGAAGGGAAATATCCGCCGGGTACTGCTCACCGGTAGTTTTATTGGTGAAAGCAAGGAATTGATTCTCTCTTTCATTGATTTAACAGCAAAGGTACAGGCGGAAAAGAGCTTTGAACATTTGTTTGAAAATATGCCGGATGCCGTATTCATCTCAAACCCGCAAACCCATAAAATCATTGACGTAAATTACGCCGCCATGAAGCAGACCGGTTACACAAAACAGGAACTGCTGACCATGGGCATGACCAGGGACCTTTGTGTCAGTAACGCAGTATCTAAAGTTGATTACGAAAAATTGGAACTGGGGAATTCCATCAGGTTCCAGGAACAGAAAGTAAAGAAAGACGGCCAACGCTACTGGACGGAAGTGGTCATGACCAATGTATACCTGGGCAACCAAAAATTAATTCTATCCGTCAATCGTGATATTACCGAGGAATTACTGCGTGAAAAAGAACTGAACGCCAGTAAGGAAAAGTACCAAAACCTGGTGGAAAACCTGAACGAGGTTGTCTTTTTAACCGATGCCAGGGGAACGCTGATTTACTCCAGCCGAACACTCAGTTCAGTCGCCCGAATACATGACAATACTGTGGATGAGCATACTTTCCCGAAATTCGAAGGTAAAACAATTTTTGATAACACCTATAAACCGGATCTTCCCACTGTCCGCGAAAAGTTCCAAAAATTATTGGATGGCGATCATATTCGTGTTGATTTCCGGATTAAAGATAATCGGGGTAATATTCGTTGGTTACGGGCCAGCGGTTCGCGAATTCCGCTGTCATCCGGAGAGTATGGCGCCCAGGGGACAATCAGCGATGTCACCAAAGAAAAACGGAATGAAATCGCCCTGGAAAAAAGCGAGGAAAAATACCGTTTGCTGGCAGAAACAGCCCAGGACATTATCCTGATACATGATATGAACGGAGTTATTACTTACGTCAACAGTGTCACTGAAAAAATATTAAATTACAAACAAAACGAACTGATCGGAAAGCAGATCAAAAATTACATTCCCAGGGAATATCATCATGAGGTGTTTGAACGGTCCGGAGAGCGGAACAATAATATTTCCGGTAATTTCATTTATGAGACAATGGTAATTGCCGCTGACGGCCGGGAGATTGAACTGGAAATATCCTCAACAATGTTTTACCAGGAAAATGGTGAAAAATCAATCCTGACTATCGGCCGTGATATTACTAAACGGAAATTGATCGAAAGTAAAATTCGCGAATCCGAAGCCCAGCAGCGCGCTTATATGGAAAATTCGCCTAACGCGATCATTGTTTACGACCGGGACAATACAATCATAGAGGTAAATAAGATCGCCTGCGAACTGCTTCAATACTCAAAAGCCGAATTGCTGAAAATGGAATTATCCGATGTGGATATTCATCTCCGGAATGGCATTATCAATAAAAACGAAAACGAAAAATACCGGCTCTTTTCCTTTTTCAAGAAAAAAGACCAGACAGTGTTTCCTGTGGAAATGTTTGTCAACAGGTTTGAGTTGGAAGGCGGTATACGAATGATCGCCTCCATTATTGACATCACAGAGCGGCGGAAACAGGAAAAAGAACTAGCCTATGAACGACATCTTTTTGATACCTTAATGGAAAGCTTTCCCGATGCCTTGTATTTTAAGGATAAAAAGGGCCGTTTCATCCGAACCAATGCAGTACACGCCAAAAAATTCGGGCTGGATAATGTTTCGGAATTGTTGGGATTGTCCGATTTTGATCTTTTCGAAGAAGAATTTGCCAAACGCTGCTATGAGGAAGAACAGGAGGTCATGAAATCGGAAAAGATTCGGGGACCTTATGAAAACAAAGAGGTTTTTCCCGATGGATCCGTACGTTGGGCCTCAACCACCAAAATGCCCTTTTACAATAAGGATGGCAAGGTTGAAGGTATTATGGGATTTTCACTGGACATCACCAAAATGAAAATAGCAGAAGAAAACTACCGGAAGCAAAAGGAGTTTTTTGAAGCTTTATATAATAGTTCTCCCAACGCCATCATTACTCTCAATCTGAATGAAAAAGTGATCCAGATAAATCCGGAATTCGAAAGTTTGTTCGGCTACACCATTGATGAAGCCTTTGGCCGCCGGATCGATGATTTGATCGTGCCGGATTCCAGTTCCGAAGAAAGCCGGATAATCAACAAAAAAGCTTTTGGCGGGGAAGTGATTCGGAAAGAAGTCAAACGACGTCATAAAGACGGGCGCGAGATATGGCTTTCCCTCAATGCCAGCCCGGTAACTGTGGACAATGAACTGGTGGGTGTTTTGGGCATGTATGAAAATATTACCGATCGCAAGAAAGCGGAAGAATCCCTGAAAATGGCCAAAGAAGAAGCGGAAAGAGCCAATAAGGCCAAAAGTGAATTCCTGGCCAATATGAGTCACGAAATTCGCACCCCAATGAATTCTATTCTGGGATTTGCCGAATTGTTGACAGATATTGTGGATGGCAATATTGCCAAAGATTATCTGAACTCCATCATTGTCAGCGGCCAGGCTTTGTTGTCCCTTATCAATGATATTCTGGACCTGTCAAAAATAGAGGCCGGCAAACTGGAACTCTCCTATAAGCCCATGAGTATACATGGCATGTTAAAAGAAATTCAGCAAATATTCTCTTTGAAACTGACCAGTAAAGGCGTGGATTTTATTGTTTCCATTGATCCCAAAGTGCCCGGGGCCATTTTGCTGGATGAAAAACGCCTGAAACAAGTCCTGTTCAATCTGGTTGGTAATGCTTCCAAATTTACCAATGACGGCCATGTCAAAGTCACGGTCAATGCAACGGAAGTCAAAAAAGATGTTTTTGATCTGGAATTCAAGGTCATTGATACCGGGATTGGCATTCGCAAAGACCAGCAGGAAGAGATTTTTAAGAGTTTTACCCAGTCAGCGGGGCAGGACCACGGCAAGTATGGCGGCACCGGTCTGGGTTTGAGTATTACCAAGCAACTGGTGGATTCCATGAGTGGCGAGATATACCTGGAGAGTGAACCCGGCAAAGGCAGTACCTTTTATGTTTATCTCCATGATATTGTGGCCACTACCCTGGAAACCAAAACTTTGTTGGCCAAACTGGGAAAGATTAATTTTCCCGGTTCCACTGTTCTTATTGTGGACGATATTCGTCAAAACCGGAAAATGCTGAAAGGCATTCTGGGACAGACAGAAATCGATATCCTGGAAGCGGAAAATGGCAAAGAGGCTATGGAAATTGTGAAAAATTATCACCCCGATATAATTTTGATGGATATGAAAATGCCGGTCATGTCAGGGTATGAAGCCACGGAAAAAATCAAAGCGGACAAGGAAACAAGAGATATACCCATCATTGCTGTTACCGCCTCGGCCATGAAGGATGAAGAACACCAAATTATGGAAATCGGCTGTGACGGTTACCTGCGAAAACCGGTTTCCAAAACCCAGATACTCTCGGAAATGATGAAATTCATCCCTTACAATGAAATTTCGGAAAAGCCGGTGGCAGAGAAAGAAACAGAAAAGCCGGTGGCAGTGGAAATGTCCAGCGAAGAAAAAAATGAGATACGAAATATCTATCCCTTGCTTGTTGGTGAATATAAAAACCGCTGGAGTCAGGTGAAGGACAGCTTTTTATTTGATGAAGTGGAACGATTCGCGGAGGATGTCAAAAGCCTTGGTGAAAGCGTCAATTCCAAGCTCCTGATCGACTGGAGCACCGAATTGATTGATAACGCACAAAATTTCAATATGGAAAAATTGCCTGAACTATTAAATCAATACCAGCAGATATTAAAAGAATTTGATGAGATGATGAATTGAAATACAGGCTGGTCTTTCAAGGAAAAAAATGAGTGAAAAAAAACCGATTATATTAATGGTGGATGACGTGCCCAGGAACCTGCAGGTTTTGGGTAATATCCTCAGTAAAGAGGGATATAAAATATCTGCCGCCCTTAATGGCGAGCAGGCCCTGAAAATTTTACAAAAAGCAAAACCGGACCTGATCCTGCTGGACATTATGATGCCCGGACTCAGCGGCTACGATGTTCTTGAAAAGATCCGTGAAGATGAAAATGTTCGTGATATTCCCGTGATATTTCTGACGGCAAAAACAGAAAAAGAAGATATTATCCAGGGTATAGAAATGGGTGCTGTGGATTATGTGACCAAGCCTTTTAATTCCACTGAACTGCTGGCGCGGGTCAATAATCATATTGAGTTAAAACTGGCGCGGGACAAACTGCAGCACATGAACCACGAACTCAGAAAAGCCCTTGCCCAGATCAAAACCCTGAAAGGGCTGGTGCCTATTTGCGCAAATTGTAAAAAAATTCGCGATGATGACGGATTCTGGCAGGAAGTGGAGCATTATATATCGGCCCATACGGAAGCCGATTTTTCCCACGGTATTTGCCCGGATTGTATGAAAGAACTCTATCCCCAGGTATACGACAGAATGAAAGAAGAAGGAAAAATTTAAATGATGGCGAATTTCTCAAAGGAATTAGATCAGAAGGTTAATGAAGCCGTTGATTATATAAAGACAAAAGTTACCGACATACCCGAAGTCGTGGTGGTGCTGGGATCAGGATTGGCCTATTTTGGAGATAAGATCGAGGCCGGGCAGGTGATCGACACCAGCGGCATTCCCCATTTTCCCGAGCCCACTGTATCGGGACACCAGGGAAAAATGATCTTCGGCAAAGTTGGCGGCGCAAAATTAATCGCCCTCAAAGGCCGTTCCCACTATTATGAAGGAAAACCTTTGGAAGCGGTGACATTTTATGTTCATCTGCTGAAAAAACTGGGGGTTAAAAAATTGGTGCTCACCAATGCCGCCGGCGGTGTGAATGAAAATTTTGTACCGGGAGATTTTGTCCTGATCACCGGGTTTATGAATTTCGGGCAGGTGGATGTTTACAGGCAGACTAATTATGATGATCTGCTGTCGAAAGAGTTGCAAGCCAAAGCACTGGCTGTGGCCGAAGAAAAATCTATTCAACTGGCCCGGGGTGTTTACTGCTGGACAACCGGCCCCAGTTTTGAAACGCCGGCTGAGGTGCAGACCATCCGGAAATTAGGCGGTGACCTGGCGGGAATGTCAACATTACCCGAGGCGATTGTCGCCAAAAAAGCCGGCCTTAAAGTGCTGGGCATCAGTCTCGTCACCAACCAGGCTGCCGGGATCAGCGCCAATCCCCTGACCCACGAAGAAGTCAAAGAAACTGCCGATAAAATCAAAGAACCCTATTATCATTTTATGAAAAATGTAATAAATACTATAAATTAGGCATGTTTTTCGAATAATTTGATTGGGGAGTAAATGTCAAAAGGTATTACCAAACCTAAATTGTTAAGTTGGAAAAAAGCATTTTTCCTGGCCACGACGATTGTCTTTACCGGCCTGGTTATGGTTCTCGGGATTTTGTTTTATTTTTCCAGGGACCTGCCGGAATTGCAAGAATTGCAGCGCTACAATCCCGATGTCATAACAAAAATCTATTCTGCCGACGGTGAAGTGCTCCATGAATTTTTTCATCAAAACCGGATTGTTTTGCCGCCGTCCAAAATTCCCCTGAAAATGCAACAGGCAGTAATGGCTATTGAGGATTCCCGTTTTCGCAAGCATTGGGGCTTTTCCGTCTATGATTTCACCCGCGCTATCGTCATTAATGTTACCCGTATGGACTTAAGCCAGGGGGGAAGTACGCTGACTCAGCAGCTGGCGCGTATTCTGTACGATCAAATTGATTTTAAAAAGACCCTCAGCCGTAAGATCAAAGAACTGATCACATCCATCAAACTGGAGCAGCTCTATACCAAAGACGAAATTATCAACATGTATCTCAATTCCAGCTATCTCGGTGGAGCCTATGGCGTGGAAGCCGCCGCCAACCGGTTTTTTGATAAACATGCCTGGGAATTGACAACCGCTGAATGCGCGCATTTTGCCGGCATGATCCAAAACCGGCGCTATTCTCCCCAGTCCTCCAATCCGGCTGCCGGATTTCGTCGCCGGAATTATGTGCTGAAGCGCATGTATGAATTAGGATTTATTACGGAAGAGGAATATAACCTTGAGAAAAATTCGCCCATTTACTATCCCCCTGAAGAGGAAAAGATCAACACCGCGCCCTATTTTGTGGAAGATGTGCGCCGGTTCATTGCCCGGGAAGATGACAAACTGGGAATCAATCTTCACCGCGACGGCCTGAAAATTTATACCACACTGGACACCCGGTTACAAAGAATCGCCGAAGAGGAATATCAGAAACAATTAAAACACCAACAACAGGTGCTGAACCGCCGTTTACTGGCGCGTCCGGCAGAACTGCGCAAAATAGTCAATGATGAAACCCTGACATTGGCGGAAGTGCAGGAAATGATCCGCGGTGAGCGGCCCATGAAAAAATCTCTGCAAAAGAAATTACTGGTACAGGGTGCTTTTATAGCCCTTGATCCGGAAACCGGCCACATTCTGGCCATGGTGGGCGGACGCAATTACGAGGATTCGGAATTTAACCGCGCTACCCAGGCGGAGCGCCAACCGGGATCGGTATTTAAGCCACTGGTTTACGGAACCGCTATCGATAATGGTATTCCCGTCACCAAAACCCTGCTCAATACTCCGCTGACCATAGAGATGGCGGACGGTAGTCGCTGGACGCCCCAAAATTACAATGGCGAGATCGGCGGCCCCACCACCTTGCGGAATGGCATTAGAAATTCACTGAATATTATTGCCGCGCGCCTGGTGCAGGAATTGATTTCACCCCGGGCTGTAATTGAAACAGCGAAACAATTGCATATTTCTACTTATATACCGGAAGTGGATGCTATCGCCCTGGGAGTGGGAAATGTGATTCCCATGGAAATGGTGGCCGCTTACGGCGCTTTTCAGAATCGCGGCATCTGGGTAAAACCACAGGCGGTTACAAAAATTGTCGATCGTTATGGCAATATTGTCAAGGAATATATTCCGGAAAAGGAAATGGTGCTCAGCGAAGAAACCGCCTACATGGTCACCTCATTGTTGCAATCTGTGATCAATGAAGGCACCGGTGGCAGTGCCCGCTGGAAATATGGCTTTCGCCGTAATGCCGCCGGCAAGACCGGAACCACTTCCGACTGGACAGATGCCTGGTTCGTGGGATATACGCCGCATATGGTTGCAGGCGTATATTTCGGAGTGGATGATCCGCTGACTTTAGGGCAACATGAATCCGGCGCCCGGGTAGCACTCCCGGTTTGGGCAAAATTTATGAAACGCAGCCACGAGATGCTGGACCTTCCCGATGAAAAGTTTGTACAGCCTGACGGTGTCATCGAAGTTGAGATTTGCGCCGGGTCCAAAAAACTACCGTCGAAGTACTGTACGGAATTGGAAACCGAACTGTTCATACGCGGTACCGAACCGACGGAAACCTGCGATATTCATTCCAGCGATGAAAATGGGGATGATAATTTTGATGATATTATATTTTGAGGGAATGGTTCTGGGTACTGGGTTCTGGGAACTGGGTTCTGCCTGCCCGGCGTAACGCAGTGAAGACGGGGGAACTGGTTTCTGGTTTCTGGTTTCTGGTTTCTGGTTTCTGGTTTCTGGTTTCTGGTT
>CAZCHS010000068.1:0-17958 GCA_964498725.1 uncultured bacterium
GTTTGATCCTTGCAATAAGCCCTATCACGATTGACCAAGAAAATTTGGAAGTGCCGTTTAAAGATTAGAGCGGTTCTTTGATCATAATTGCAGTATCCATTTATGTGTCGGCGGATGCAAATGACACCGGCAAACAACTTCACAAAGTTTATAAGCTGACACTGGGCGGCACTTATATGTACAATGAGGCCCCGGTTATTAAAAATCCGGTTCATATTGTAGCGGAAAAACCGGGTGAAACCAATGAAACCAGGCGACCAATACTGATCGTCACAGCCAATGAAGAAGGTGAAATTCCCTATGCCAATTGCGTGACCACCTATGCGGACCTGACATTGAAAAATATTACCATGACCACAACTTCATCTGATGGAACTTATTCCTGGGCCAATGCGGTTATTCTGGGGAGTGATGGCATTCGGTTGACTTTGGACGGCTGTGTATTCACAATGCTGGGCTGGGGAATGATTGAAGCTTATATCAATGACGGAAGCATTTTTGTCAAAAATTGTATTGTCAGAAATGCCACTGTTTATGATTACGGTGATGAATGGTGTCCTTTCTTTATTGAGGCCGGTGGCGGTACTTTTGATACCCTTTCATTTACCAATAACACTTTTTTTAATTTGCAGGGCTCTGTAATTAATATGGATGGCAGCGATATTATTCAAAACTTTATTTTTGATCATAATACCCTGGTTAATGTGGTGAAAGGTTTTTCACCGTTGAATGCTCATTACAATACAATTGTGACCAATAATATTTTTTACAATGTACAACCCCACAGTATGACATTGGAACAGGTGCTGGATGGCGAAGATAATGTCTTACCCGCCGTGATCACAGCTGATACATTGCTGGGTAATGAACCTGATTCACCGGACTCAGTGACAGCTTTAATGCCGGAAAATGAAAGAAAGTTTGTCCTGAAAAATAATGTTTACGCCTGGTCGCAGGATGTGCAGGATTACTGGGCGGCTTTTGATTCCGTGGCAACACCGGTCTGGATGACTTCAGTAGCGGAAGGATTGTTCAATGATGATGAAAATTATCCCGGCTTTGTGGCCATGGATAATCAAAATGTTGACCCTGGTTTTACTACTTTCGGCGGCACAGAACAGCTGGTGGAACAGATGATATCCCACCGGAATACCGGTACTTTCGGATTCTGGGGTTATGATCCGGAAAATGATTTTGCAATGCCGGATTACTTTTTGCAATATCCCTATCCCGAAGACCTGAGCTATTCGGCTGATTTGACTTCAACTGACGGGTTTCATGTAGGGAGTTTGCAATGGTATCCAGACGAGTTGAGTAGTTATGAAGGCCCTGTAGTTGCTATTGATAACAGCGAACAAAATATTAATCTGGCACAAGAATTCCAACTGTCACAGAATTATCCGAATCCTTTTAACCCGGTAACAACCATTGAATATGCTATCAGAAAAACAGCTACTGTAAAACTGACTGTTTATAATGTACTTGGACAAAAAATCAGCACACTGGTCAACAGTAGTAAAGCTACCGGAAATTATTCTGTCAAATGGCATGGGATGACCGATGCCGGACAGGCGGTTGCCAATGGGGTCTATTTTTATAAATTGCAGGTTGGCGATCAATCCGTCATGAAAAAGATGATGTTTTTGAAATAGTAACATAATGGAATACCGGTACAGACATGGTACCGGTATTCTGATTTTTCTGAAGATGGAATGGCCTTACTTTTCCTTCTTGGTTCAAGACCATTGACTTACTTTCTTATTATCTTCAGTGATTCAACAAAGCACAGAACTAAATTAACTGCCCTCAAAAATTGATTGTTCTGTGCTTTTTTTTTGTTTGAATTTTTTAAAAAATGGAGTTGGAAATGAAAAATCTTTTAATGATTATAATGATTCTGGTATCAACCCTGACAGCAGATGGAAAATATGCCGGATTCCGGTCCAGCCGGGTCATGCCGGGTAGTTTTCCGGAACCTGAATACTGGTCAAATGTTTGTCATATTCTGGCTGATAAATTTGACAATGCCGAACCCGCCGGTGTCTGGATAGTGAGTACCTACTGGGGCAATGGCCTCTGCCGGTTGCATTTCCCGCATCCTGACAATGGTAAAAATTATGAAAATATATCCTTTGACACCCGTGATCTGAATGAACCCTATTTTGACATGTTTGACTCTACCGGTGTGAAAGTCTGGCTTCAGGTGGAATCCGGTGACGCCAACATGGATACCCTGATTTCCCTGGTTATGAAGCGGTATCAGCATCATGATTGTGTGATTGGCTTTGGTGTGGACAATGAATGGTATTTTAACGGGCCGGCCAATGATTACTGGGGCGAAGCGGTCACTGATGAAGAATCTGAGCGCTGGGAAAAAGCGGTACAGGCTTATGATTCAACCTATACTTTGACGATGAAACACTGGGCGACCAAAAATATGCCGCAAAAATATCGGGGTGAGATCATTTTTGTCGATGACAGCCAGGATTTTGATAGCATGAATGATATGGTCAATGAATTCAAATACTGGGGAAATTACTACAAAAATAATCCGGTGATCTACCAGTTTGGCTATGACAGTGATGTGGATTCCGACGGTGATAATGATAAGGACTGGTGGGGTAATTTTGATGACCCGGCCAAGACTATTGGTGATGAATTATTTGCGAATATCAGCAACTGTCTGGGTATTTATTGGGTGGATTTTACTATCAAAGATGTTTTTCCCGTTGATGATGTTCTCGCTGCTGATAATGAGAATCAATTACAGCTTGCGCAGCAATTGGCGCTGGCGCAAAATTATCCCAATCCTTTTAACGGGCATACCACAATTGAGTTTACTATTCACCAAAAGGGATTTTTCAAACTGATATTGGTTGATTTGCAGGGAGGATTGGTCAAAGTGCTGTTTCGGGACCATCTGACTCCAAATACCTATCAATACGATTTCAATGCCCGGGGATTGAGTTCCGGCGTCTATTATTACCAGTTGATCGGAAAAGATACACAAAGTACGCGTAAGATGATTTATATGAAATAACCGGTTCCGGGGGATGATTTCTTTTTTATTTCTCTTAAAATCAATTCATTCTTTTTTATTTTGTAAATTTTTCCGTTTCCATTAATATTCGCAGTAGTTTAATATGAATTGAAAAGGAAAGAAATTGATAAAGCGTATTGGAACTATTTTATCAGTCGTATTAATTATCGGCATTGCGGTATTCCTTGGAAAAAACAGACAAGTCGTGGACGTCGAAGGGTCTATTTTTAGCAATTTTGAAAATGTCAAAGGCGTTAAGAAAATCACTGACAATTTTTATTATTTGTACAATTCTAACAATGCCTTCGGCAAACCCTCTTCTGTCCTGTCTATTGCGCGTTCCGAAGGATATTCCGGCCCTGTTGAAGTTGGCGTCAATTATGATCGGGACGGGAAAATCCTGAAAGTAATTGTGCTCAGTCAGACGGAAACCCCCGGATTTTTTCGACGGGTGGAGCAAGCCGGGTTTACTGACCAGTATACCGGTAAAAATATTCAGGAGAGTTTTAAACTGGGTGGGAATATCGATGCTGTTTCCAGCGCCACCATCAGCTGTAACGGAATAAACAGCGCGGTGCAAAAAGCCAATATTCAAACCTGTGACCTGTATTTTAAAGATATATTCAACAACACCGGAAATAGGATACCGGTACAGGCAAAAGAAATTTTATTGGTACTGCTCTATCTTTTTGCAATTTTGCTGAGTTTTACCAAAAGTCAGATACAACGAAGGTTTTTACCGTTTTTTCGTCTGATGTCACTGCTTTTGCTGGGCTTTTTATTCAAATCCCTCTTATCCATCACTCATTTTAACAACTTGATCCTGGGGAATTTTCCTGACAATCAGTATTATTGGTATTTGGTGGTCGGATTATTCGCCTTTAGTATTTTGGTACTGGGGAAAAACCTCTATTTTGCTTATATCTGCCCCATGGGAATTTTTCAGGATTATCTGGCTAAATTACCGGTCAAAAAATGGAAAATAAAACAGCGAACCTATTATCAGTATCCCGCGATTGCCATGACCTTGGGTATTTTGATCTATGCGGCAATTGCCAATCAGCCGGGCTTTTTGGGATATGAAATATTTGGACCCTTTTTCCAGTTGGACTGGACTTCTTTCCTTTTTTATTTCGCGCTTGTAAACCTGGTGCTGGCGCTCTTTATTCGACGCTTCTGGTGCCGGTTTCTCTGTCCTGTCGGTGTGATTGGCCGGTTTTTACAGAATATTCGTAATTTATTCACAAAAAGAGTTTCTGGTAAAAAATAGAATTCTTTAATTCTTGCTTATTTTATTCTGACTGCTTATTTTGTTTGAATTACACAATTTTTTGGAGCGAGAATGAAGTTGTTTAAAAGAAATAAGCAGAAAAATAAAACAGAGTTGGACATGACCAAAATCATTCCTGTCCGTAATGTGAAGCACGAACAGGATGAAAATGGTAAAATCGTGCTGCTCAAACCTAAATTTTCCAGTAATTTCAGCAGAAAACATATTATTCCCCGAATGAAGTATCCCTATTATAAAATTCACCTGGATGAGACGGGAACGGAAGTCTGGAAGGCTATTAACGGGAACAATACAGCGGTGGAAATTGGTGAATATCTGGAGGAAAAGCTGGGTAAAAAAATTGAACCGGTTTATGAGCGGCTGGGAATGTTTTTGGCCACCTTAAAAAATGAAGAATTTATAACATGGTAAGAGGGTATTATGAAAAATGTTGAATTAACACGAGAATTTATACAAAAATTACCAAAGGCGGAACTGCATTGTCATCTGGACGGCTCAATGCGAGTTCAGACAATTATCGATTTGGCAAAAGAACAAAATGTAAAATTGCCGTCAATGGACGCCAAAAAGCTGAAAAGTCATGTATCTGTTATTGACAACAGCATTACCCTGCCTAAATATATCAAAATGTTTGACATTACACTTTCTGTGCTGCAAAAACCGGAAGCACTTGAACGGGCCGCCTACGAACTGGTGGAAGATGTGCACAAGGACGGCGTTATTTATATTGAAGTTCGCTATTCACCGGTCTTGCATACCCAGAAGGGAATGACGGAAATGCAGTCTGTGGATGCTGTTCTCTGCGGCCTTCGCCGGGGGGAAAAGGACTTTGGTGTCAGATCCGGTGTGATCATCTGCGGCATTCGTTCCATTTCACCGGAAGTATCCTATCAACTTGCCGAACTGGCGGTGGCTTACAAAAACAAAGGTGTGGTGGGGTATGACCTGGCCGGTGTGGAAGAAAATTTTCCCGCCAAACACCACAAGGAGTCCTTTTATTTAATCAGAAATAATAATATCAATACAACCATTCATGCCGGTGAAGATTACGGGCCGGAATCGGTCCATCAGGCGGTGCATTACTGCGGCGCCAACCGGATCGGGCATGGTGTAAAATTGAAACAGGATGGCGATCTGCTCAATTACGTCAATGATCATCGTATTCCCCTGGAACAGTGCCTTAGCAGTAATATACAGACCGGCAGCGTGGATAAAATTGAGAACCATCCTTTTAAGTTTTATTATGATTACGGATTACGGGTCACACTCAATACTGACAACACACTGGTTTCCAATACCACCTTAACCGATGAGTATATGCTGGCGATCAAGACCTTTAAACTGACAATGAAGGATATTAAGGAAATCATTATCAATACCTTTAAAAGCGCGTTCATGAGTCATCGTGACCGGACAATCATGATTAAAGATGTGGCCTGTCAGTTGGACGAGTTTGTAAATGAAAAATATTATGAATAATGATATTGATTTTGAAAAATGAGTCAATTGATTAAAAAAATGATTTAGGACACGGATTATCAGAATAAAAACGGATATGAAAAAAATAAAATCCGTGCTATCCTGTGAATCCGTGAGCCATAAATAATACTAAATTAAAGCCACAGACGTCACAGATTTACCCTGTACAAAACAGGCTAATATTATTTATCCAGTAATTCTATTGTGTTTTTCGCGATTTTATCAAAGGCCCCGGCTGTTTTGGAATCGGGATATTTTAATATGATCGGCGTTCCCGCGTCACCACATTCGCGATTTTCTTTTTCCATCGGAACATGGCCGAGGTAATGAACGCCCATATCTTCCGCCATTTTTTTGCCGCCGCCGGTGCCGAAGAAGTCGATTTCATCACCACATTTCGGACAGATGAAACCGGACATGTTTTCCACAATACCAATATTTTTAATATTCAGTTTTTTTGCCATATTGACAGCGCGCCGGCAATCCAGCAGTGATACTTCCTGGGGCGTCGTCACAACGATAGCCACCTGTGGCAGCATCTTCTGTGCGGCAGTTAAAACTTCATCGCCGGTACCGGGAGGAAGGTCCGAAAGCAGAACATCCAGTTCTTCCCAAACAACATCGGATAAAAATTGATTGATAATTCCTGAGCGCAAAGGGCCGCGCCAAATCACCGGCTGATTTTCCGGGATCATGGGGGCGATAGAGATGAACCGCAATCCAGCTTTAATTTTTGGCAGGATTTTATTATCGTCCATGGCTTCCGGACGAGAGTGGTCGCCCACCATTTGCGGGACATTCGGGCCTGTAATATCAGCATCAAGCAGCCCTACTTTTAATTTATTTTTTATCAGTGAGTAAGCCAGGTTGACAGCCACTGTGCTTTTGCCCACGCCGCCTTTGCCGCTGAATACAACCATGCGGTTTTTTATAATTTCCAGGTTTTCGGTGATCCGTTTATCCTGTTGTTGAATTTTCTCCTGTTGGTTCATAAATATTTACCTTTCATTTAATTCATATTTTGGTGGAAAATTTACAAGGAAAAAAAGGCTAAAACAAGAAGAGTTTTGAGCAATTGTTCATAACGATGTTGGTATAAATCGTTAATATTAGATATGTCCTAAATAATAGCAACCGTTATTTATTATCTTTGTTGAAATTATACTACAATTTCTTATAGAAAATATTGTCCGAAACCCAGGACTCAACCGCGCCTGAAACCCCCTGGGTATTGAGGATCAATTTGACATCATCAGAGTAAGCGCCGACTCCGATAGTGACACCGTTTTTCAGCAGTTGCGGCCGGTCGGTAATGGTCAGAATATTATTTTCCCGGCAATACTGTATAATCTCATCCAGATTTTCTGATTTGCCTGAGATGATCATCACATTCGGCGGATTTTCCGGCAGTGTATTACCCGATTCAATGGTTTCCAGTATGGTTGACCCCACAGGCTGCCCTTTATAAAAGGCAAAATTTTTCGCCAGTTCTTCATTATCGTAAATATAAAGAGAAAATTTATCCCGCTGAATAATATCATTGTTGTAGACACAGGCAAGGATAGAGGCCTGCACTGTTTGTAGCAGGGGAGGTGTATGAATATCATTGAGAATTGCATCAATATCCTGGTCGATTTTCTCGATATAATAGACCACATTAAATAGGGTGTAAATTTTTAAAATATCATATTTAGAAATTTCATCGACATTGGTGGGAATAAATTCCGGTGTCAAATAAGTCGTGTTGCGGACAATTAGAATACCGCCCTGCAGAATAGCTGTTTTGCCGGCAACTGCTGTCAGTGTATTGAAATTTTTATAAGCCTTGTTTTGCATGAACTGATAGGCTTTTTGCGTAAAACTGTTTCCCTTTCCCGGCATGGCGGACTCATTTACAATCATCTCAGACCAGTTGGGAAGCGGTTTCCCAAAGACCAGGCAGGCCAAAAAAAGGATGCTTAAAATAATCTGCAGATGTTTATGATACATTGACTCCTCCGGATATTAGACATGTTTAAATCTAATTAAGTCCAATTGGCTTCTTTCATCGTTGACACTGGTGATCTTGTTTATTTTTATGGAATGCTCAAAGGCAGTGTCGCGCCGGCCGTATTGGGATAACTCTTTGGAATGATGAAAGATATGCGCAATGGCGATAACGGTATTATTGCTATTTAACTGATTGATTTGATTGCGGTTGCGAATTTCGGCAAAAATATCTTCATTGGACAGGTATTTATAAAGTTCCTGCTCGATGAATTCTTTCAGGTTTTTATCCATTGATGCCCAGGGTTCGTCGGCAAAAATAATATTAGAGGGCTTGATCATGGCGCGAATAAAACTGAGCAGCTGTTTCTCCCCGCCACTGAGATAAAAAGGCGAATTGTTTTTTTCGTGGATCAGTTTTGCCAGCTTTGTCTGAAGATATTGCTTTTCATTCCGGTCGATATTTAACCGGTTGATTTTCTGGTGGATCAGGTCCATATCCCGGTCAAAATCAAAATCCTGGTTTACGATCGTCAGATTCTCTTTGATGGTATAAATATTAATGATATGGGGGTCCTGAAAAATATAACTAAAATGATTTTTACGCAGATCATTTTTCTCATGAATGGACTTGTCGTTTTCATCTTTGTTCAGGCAGATGGTTGTATCCTCAATTTTGACACCGCCGGAAAAATCTGTCAGAAGTGATATGATATTTAAGAGCGTTGTTTTGCCAACACCATTTTTACCCTGGAAATAATAAAAATAATTACAATCCAGGTGAAGTGATTGCTGTTCATTATCCAGCGAGTAGACAATTTTATCAGAACCATGAAATTTCTTTTCTATGGGAAAATGAAGTTCTATCATCATTAACCTTCGTATTTTATTAATTCGTAAATATTGGCATTTTTAACCAATCGGTTGAGATTAAAGGCAACTGCCAGGATTGTACTAACCAGCAGCACCAGTCCATAACCGGTAATAAAATTGACCGGCGAGGTTATGCTGTTTATCAGGGCCCGGTTTATAAAGCCGATATCATATCCCGCCATTAACCCGATGGCATAGCTAAAGGGAAAAAATCCCAGCGCCAAACCGGCGATAACATGGAGGACATAACCCAAAATATAAACATTATAAATATCCCGGTCCGCATAACCAAAACACTTCAGCACGCCAATGGTATGAAATTCAAGTTTCAGTCTCAATAAAAATTTGATAGAGAGGAAAAACAGAAATATGATCAGGTTAACAAAAATCAGTAAAATTGTATTACGCTGACCTTTTTTGAGGGATTCGTTGAGATTAATAATAGAGGTCCATTTTCCTGTGTCCCAGCGGACATTTTTATAGTTTAGTTTCTCCAGAATCTCTTTGGACAGTTCGATGCTGTCCAGTTTTGTGTAATGCATGTAAAGGTAAGTGTCATTTCGTTTGAAATCATTATTGATTGAAATAATCGCCAGTGAATCACAGGTTTGATAGTAATTGAAAATGCTTTCCTGTTTTTTTATCAGGGTTTCCAAACGGCGAATTTTTTGAAAATTAAAGGTTTTTTGAAAATCAATTTCAACAAAAAAGGGTTCTTTTAATTGGGAATCAAAGAGATCAATGGACTTCACCCGGCTATTACCCTGCTCAATGATTTTAATCAGTTCATCATAATCAATGATCAATGGAGCTGTCGGCGTAATTTCCCGGCGGTATTCTTCATCATTCATAAATTTTAATGCCACAGAATCGGCAAAGCTGAGATTGTAGTTTTGCTGAAAATAGGAGATAGGCAGCACGAAATCCGACGGCCTTTCACCGGGCGCGCAAACAGCGCCGAACAGATTGTCACTGTATCCGAAATTCAATGGTGTCGGTAGATAGTATTTGTAAATTAAATCCTGGGTAAGAAAATCAAACATGTTATGCAGATCATGAAAATAAAATCTCAGTTTGCAATTGCCGGCGTAATCAAAATAATTGTCCAGGAAAAAACATTTGATGCGGGTGGCGTTAACAATGGGTTTCACTTTTAAAGCCTGACGATAATTACCGCCAATATTGGCAATTTTCAACAGGACCAGATCGTTTTCCCGGACGGCCAGTTTTTTCATCAGTGCCGGGTCAAGAAACAGCACATCTTCATCTTTATATTTCGCAAAATCAATATTCCCCATAATTGTCTGGAAGTCCTCGGAAAAAGCATAAGCCAGAACATTCTCGATGTACCCGGTTTTGGATTTTATGCTCAGCATCTTGGGGTATTCGCGATAGCCGGTCTTATAATCCAGGTAATTATGGTCTTTCATTCCCGATAAGTAATTTTTGACCTCCCGGCGGTCGGTATCGCCCAGATAAAGGTCATAGATCTTGTTCCATTCGTTGCTGAGGAAATTTTCGATTCTGAGCTTGTAATCGAACAATTCAAAAGTGGAGAGTGAAATGATCGAGGTGGAAACCGCAATGATAATGATAAAAATAACAGGCAAAAATTTATCACTGGTATTATCAGCTTGTTTTCTGAAAAAAAATCGTTTGAATATATCCGGTTGGACTTTCAGCATTTTATTCTCTGTTATCCTTTAATTGTCAAAATCAATACCTTCAAAAATGTTCAGTTCGCTGACATCGACCCAGTAATATTGCTCGACAATTCCTTCCACCATATCTTCATTCATTTCAGAATTGGTCAGGATTGAAAATTTACCGGGATTAGGAGGATTGAAATGCCAGGTGATATTGCTTTCGATGAAATTTATATTTTTGGTTAATTTATCCTGATAGGTTTCCAGATTGTCAAAAATGTATTCAAAAGAAGGATTCTGCTGGAATAATTTTGGCGCGATTTTTTCGGCAATGTCTTTGTCGCCAACCACCCTAACCCAGAAATCAGACAAGCGAATATTTTGCAGAAAATTGATATCCACCGCCCAGAAGTCGATCTCAAAGAAAGTCGCCAGTATCTGGCGCATGGCGATCTGCAACTGGGGCAAAGTGCGGTTGTGATTGTAGTCCCGGCAAGCATTTTTCAGAGTACTGAGTTTACTCTTTTCCACAAGCACATCCTTACTGATCAGCAGTTCTCCGGTACTGGACCGCAGCAGAATGTTGCCTTCCTCAAAGAATGTCCCACCGCTGGAACTTTGAATGATGTCTGTCAGGGATTTTATATAATTCAGGGTAAAAGCGGATTGAGTTTTATAATCGGTATTCGTTGTTCTTCCTGACAGGATTTTGCTCTTCAGATCAATGATAATATTTTGGGTCTCATTAATAATTTCCTGCCCGATTTTTTGTCCCAGGTTTCTGGCTGATGACTGGGTAACCTGAGGTTGTTTAACATCATACAGCAGTTCGAAATTAGTGTCAAATTGATTGAGAACTTCCCTGAACTGGGCGCTGCGCAGGCCGCTGTTGTATTTTACGCCTTTCAAAACGATCAGGTTTTTCGAAGCCGATTGTTGAAATTCCGGGATTTCATGAAAAGCGACATTGCGATAGGTGTGGTCGCCGCCGTCTCCGATTACGATAATGAAGAGAGGGTTGTCACCGAGGTCGCTGATCACTCTTCGCAAAGACCCGGATATATTCGGACGCCAGTATTTGGAGTTGACCAGGGGAATCGATTTGATGACCGGTTCATATTCTTTGACATCCTCAACTGTTCTGATCCATTTATCTTCATTGATCATATGTATGTCGTCGGTAAAATTATAGAGTTTAATTTTTGGTAAAATTGTGTCCCCGGCGGCATTAACAAATTTGTTGGTGGTAATGGTTCTTAAGATTTCTTCAACTGTGGATGGGATATGGTTCCAGACCGGACGCATACTGGCGGTATGGTCCAGCATCAAGGCGATCTGAATTTCATTCATCGTCACAATATTTTCAATATCACGACGGAGAATTCCAAGGTTTTCGATGACCCCGATACGTGCCATGTAATTGGGCAATTGTGAATCATAGGAACTATACATTGGCAGCCAGCGGTTGACCTGAGCGTTTTTCGTAATAAACCGGTTGCGGTAATTGTCTATATTGTCTTGTGAGACCAGTAAATTGGTTTCCTGCGGCGTGATATTGGTTCGATAATAGCGGGTGATGATCTCGGGATATGATTTTTTTGAGATTATAGGCTCGGTAGTTTCTGTAAATCGTTTCGGACGGATTCCGATATTTGTATTCCAGAGGACCATGTTTTCGGGACGGTTATTTTGATTTTTAAATTTTATCCAGCCGATGATCCGGTCCAGTTCTTCATAGACATCGGGATCAAATCGTTTGGTTTTTCCCAGCAGGATGTACTTTTCACCATCGATCATTTTTTGTTTGTAACCGTAATAAAAGAGGACATTACTGCCGCGCGAACTATCCAGGGCAGCGCCACCGGGCGCTTTTGTAAAAACGATTTCATTAGTGCCGCCGATAGCTGTCTTGACTTTGAAAAATTTTACCGGAAATTTGCGGCTGAACATTAAACAATTACCATAGATAAAAGAATCGTGAAATATTTCGAAGTTTTCTTCATTAATTGTGATCGTCAATCCGGTATTCGGATTTTGCACCACCACATATTCGGAATTGATCTCCCGGAGTTCCATGATGGTTTTGAAATCAAACTCGTCACCCCAATAGGTGTAATTATCAATACATAAAAACCGGTCGCCAACCAGAAAATCCTGTTTGAACTGGCGAAAGGTATAGGTTGATGGTTCCAGTTCATTATTAAGCACAATATTGAAGCCCTGCTCTTTAAACTGTGCTGAGAGGCCAAGGGATAGAATTAATAAAATCAATATTATTTTTTTCAAAATATCTTTCCTCCGATAAACAATTAGTTTATGATATTGTTGAGATTAAAGTTTTCATGATCCTTTAGAAAAGAGATATATTTTACGCCGTCAACTTTGTACATTGGCAGCACGGGGAAGTAACTGACATAGACGACCTCTATAAATTTATACCTGCTTTCCTGTTCCAGTCTTTCCAAAACATACTCAAAATTCTGGACATATCGGCGGTCCGCCATATTTTCTTTCACCAGGGTGGAGGAGAGGCCTTTATCAAAAAAGCCTTTGTCCTCGATAACTTCCAGACAGAAATAATCTTCCGGAATATTGAGCGGATCAATTGATGATTTTTCTCTGTTCTGACGCCATTTTACAAAAGCAGCGGACTGGCCGGCATCAACAGTGCTGTATTGGGTATCTTTAAATTTTGTATATACTTTTTCAATATTAAATTTTTCAAAAGTCGCTTCTCTTGGAAAAACATAAAGTAGCTTGAACAATCGCACACTTGAATTTTCTGATTGACTGTGGATCTTTTTAATGAAATCGATATAGTCAAATTTATTTTTCTTGTTTGTGGTGCGGGTACTGTTCAAATCCAGGACAATCGCAATCGGCTCGTCAATGACAATGTCGTGATTGTCTTTTAGCGTGACCGCTTTGGTGGAATTGGCAAAGGTACAGGAAATGGATTCGATCCTGCGTTGGGGATAAGGAAGATAGACAGCTGTTTTTCCCGGTTGCTTGACATATTCGCCACTTTTGCCGTTATAGGTATAATTAAAGGTAACCCGCCGGTTTAAATGGTCAACCAGGGTAAATTGTTCACTGATATCCTGCTTTTTATTGTTGTACCAACAGGTCAGGTTATAAAATTTCAGATTGGGAATTTGAAAGGTATTGTCACCCTTCCGGATAAATTTTATTTCCTGCATCTGGTCCATGCTTTTGTTCATGGCCTGGAACTTTAATTCTTTTGGATTGATATCAGTGACACCGAGAACTTTGATCGTGGCAAAATCATCAGGCGGCAAGTGTGAAGCGCTGATAGTTTCAAAGAAGTCACTGACAATGCTTTCGCCCTGTATATTCCAGCACTCCCCCTTTGGTGAGACATATTCATTGAGAATGTTCAAAACCATGTTGACCGAGATAACTTTGAGTGTGCCCCTAATGGCAAAGGTTTTCGGTGTTTTGGAAGAAACTTCGATAAAACCATTGTGCTGCTCATTTTTGTCATGAATAATACAT
Organism: uncultured bacterium; assembly: GCA_964498725.1. GTDB lineage: Bacteria > Fidelibacterota > UBA2242 > UBA2242 > JAFGTP01 > JAFGTP01. The sequence continues at coordinate 13,832 of CAZCHS010000068.1, forward strand.
TTGATTTTATCCCCTTTTTCAGCCTGGATTTTATAGAATTCTCGGCCATACAGGGGTGTTGTCTCCAGTTTTAATTGTAAAGTGATGGAATCAACACTAATTTCCACCGGTTTGATGATTTGGTCCAGATTAAGGATATTCACTTGTTCAGTGTAAGCTTCCGGCAGTATCTTTTCCTCACGCCAGGGAATGTAGCCGAAATAATCAATTTCAGTGCGAATATATTCCCGGTATTGCCCCTCTCCTTCCTTTCTGAGAGTGATCTCGATTTTATTGATATTCTTTGATGAATAGACGAAAATATCATCTGCGGCCGTGAGAGTGATAACAATTAGTAAAAAAACAAATATTAATTTTTTAACCATAGATACCCTTATTTTTGTATAATTCTTTCCCTTATGCCAAAGATGGCGTTTTTGTAAAATAGGTCCATTTTATAATCTTTTTCTAAAGTAATTTGATTTTTATTCAGGTCAACTACCAGAACCCGGTCACAAACGAAAAAATTGTCGACAATTTCCAGATTATCGGGATCAACAATAAAAAAGGTCCTGTTTGGATCATTTTGGTTAATTTTTCGCCTGATGATATCGCACAGCAATGATATATTGTCCAGTTCCTTCAGTCGTTCATAAAACTGGCCGAACTTGCCATCTTCGAGATAGTTCCCCGATGTTTTGGAGACCGGATCTATGGCAACGACATTTTCATCAAACCGTGAAAAATTGAATTCAACATCAGTCTGATAAAGAAAGAAAAAGGTTGTGGCCCCTAAAATAACCACCAATAATAACAGCAGTATGATTATGGCGTTGTTTTTCTTTTTTTTCTTCTTTTTAATGGCAGCTGTTTTTTGAGCTTTATTCTGAATTGAGATGGTTTTGTTTAAATAGCCCGCAATATCATCGATACTGGGCCGGTTCATGGGTTCTTTGTCCAGTAATTTTATGATAATTTCCTGTCGTTTTTCCGGTACTGCATTCTGGACAAAGGGTCTTATATCTTTTGTGCGGTGCATTTCCGCCAGTTTAAGGGGGTTTTTATCGGTAAAGGGGACATCTCCCGACAGCAATTCAAACCAGAGAATGCCCAAAATATAATTATCCACATAGATCGTCAGGTCAGGACGATTGGGATCGGCTTGTTCCGGCGCCATATATTTGGGTGCGAGGAAGAGGCCTGTTTCGGTTTTTTTGCCCCCTTCTTCTTTGGCAATGCCAAAATCAATCAGCACCGGTTGATCAATGCGGCCGTCACGCAGTAAAATGTTACTGGGTTTGATGTCGCGGTGGATGAATTTCATTTTATGGGCGCCTTTGATGGCAGGAAGGAGTTTTGCAATCAATTCATCGGCTTCTTCAATTGATAAGGGGCCATTTTTTTTGAGATAATCTTCCAGTGAGGTCTTCCCTTTGATATATTCCAGTTCGATATAGGGTAATTTTGAAAATTTGTCCTGAATTTCACCTTTATCATAAACCATGGGAATATTGGCATCGGGCAGCATTTCTTTGATTTTGATCAGAATATCAGCTTCCCGGTAAAGGCTTTCCACGGCGTCGCGATCATGGATCTGTTTTTGGCGAAGGACTTTTAAAATACACCACCGCTTGGTCTCTTTATTAAAGGCTTTGTAAATGACAGCCATGCCGCCTTCTTCTGAATACTTCACAAGATTGGCGTATTTATTATTGATGGTGTCTGTCCGCTTCCTTTTGAACAGGACAACTATCAAAATAATAACTGTGATTAAGAATAATGAGCCTGCAATAATCGTTGTCGTCATTAGTTCTAACCTTTATTTTAAATGTTTGTCAGGGCAATAGTTTTTCAAATAATAAGTTCGTGTTGCGTTTTATTATGGCCGTGGGCCGTAAAATCCTCACTTTTATTATCGTCATTTTTATCCGGTAATATATTTACGAGCAAATGGACTAAAAAATAAATAAAAATTATCAAACTGACCACAGTACTGAGTACAAAACTGATGACCGGGCTGTACTGCTCCATTAAGCTCTTGTAGCGCGGTTTATAGCTTTTTGACGCGATGGCGACGGAGATGTTATCCCTGGACCCTTTATTATAGGCGTACTTGATCAGAAAATCCTTGGCTTTTTCAATATTTTTTGACTGTTCGATAATCCGTTTAATATAATCTCTGGGCATCAGGCCGTTTTCCACGATCATGCCGTCGGAACAGGCGAGGAGTACTTCTGCCGGGCGTAATCGGTACAGATCTTTTTCCGGCGTAATATCCCCCGTGTCGCCCTTACCGTCGATACATTTCGTCAGCAATTTGCCAAATTTTTCCGCCATGGCGCGATTAATGGTTTTTCCAGGGTTCTGTTTTTTATATTGTGTCAAAAATGTATGGTCCTGAGTCATTAAAGTGACATCTTCTTTATTGATCAGATAGGTTCTGCTGTCGCCAATATTACCAATGGCATAGCGTGAATAGTAACCCAAAACAATGGTCAATGTCGTGCCGAGTCCTTTGAGTTTTTGATCGGACCGGCTGATGGTTTGGATTTCTTTCTGAGATTCGGCAATTATTTTTTCAATAAAGGGTTTGATCTTTTTGTAGGAAGGGGCGTGACTAAATTCCTTAAATAATTTCTTCACGATGGACACAACGGTTTTGCTGGCGATTTTACCGCCCAAATGTCCTCCCATTCCATCGGCAACAGCCATTACAAAAGCATTGTTGGCTTGTTTGATGTAAATCGAGTCCTGATTTTCCTGACGTCGGCCTGTAATCGTGCTTTCTGATAGATACATAAAAAAATTCCGCTATTTATTAAGCGAAGGTTTCAAACAGCAGCTCGAGTAACCCCATTTTTATCCTGTCGCCATCTTTTAACGGAACGACTTCCTCCCCAAGTTGCATTCCATTAACAATAGTCGGGTTTGTGTGGCTAAGGTTTTGAATCCACATCTGATTATCTTTGTAGATGAACATTGCATGTTCCCTGGAAACAGTTGAATATTCTTCCCGGTTGGCGATGGAAATATCACAATTGGGTGATTTTCCGATCGTCGCTGTGAAGCCGTCATGCACCGGTGTTCCGCTGATGGGAAAGGTTTCGCCTTTATCATGGGCTTCGGATACAATAGTGATTCGGCCCGGTAGAATTTTTGCTGTTTTGGTGGGGGTTGACAAGATCAATGTGTCGTCTACTTCTTCATAATTCACCGGCTCATTAATCGCGTTCATTAAAATATCCGGCTCCTGATTTCTTATTTTTTTAACATAAGTTGTCACGGCCACGCCAATGCCAAAAACAAATAACACGCCCAATAAAGAATAGAGCAACGTGTTGTTTGATGATTCCTGGCCGATGGGAACTTTTGTATTGATAATTTTGATTTCCGGCAGTTCACTCAGGAATGGAACTCCAGCGGAATTAACGTATAAAACACCGCATTTTGTCACTTCGGAGTTGACACTGGGAACGTCACCATATCCCTGGATATCCAGGGTGGTGCCGTATTTTCCCTTAACTTGGTACCAGTTGGCATCTTTGTAATGCCGGACGACGGTTCCGGTTATTTCCACAAATTCCTTTTTATACTGGTCGATATCATGGTGAAGTTTGATCAGGCTCTTGCTGATTTCGTTAATATCCTTATTCGTATTACCCTCCAGGGCAATAAAATTTAAATTATCTATTAATATCTGGCGGGATTTTTCACTGACAAAGGGTTGACCGGATTGGTAATCGCTATATAATAGTCCTTCAATTTTATACTGTTCACCAATTACAGGTGGTTCATAGGGGGTATGAATTTGGATTAATTTATTGTCTTTTTTTCGTAAATAATAAGTGATGGTTGAATTCGTACTGTTCGATTTTGATATCTTTTCAGCAATACCGACAGCCTCAAATTTTATCCCAATACTGTTGTGATTTTGGGAAAATGCAAATGACCCGGTAAAATAAATAATGGTCACCAATATAATTTGCTGAGCCCTGAACTTCACGATGTACCCTCCTTAACCAGTTGTTGTTGTATTGTAGTGTAATATAGTGAGAGAGGAATAAGCTTTCAAGAAAAATTTATTTATATTTAGCCTGCATTATTCATAAAAATATGAATAATGCCCGCTTCGCGCCGATACGTTTCCT
>CAZCHS010000069.1:0-17921 GCA_964498725.1 uncultured bacterium
CAAGTCAGTCAAAAAGTTACGGAGTTCACTATCTAACCTGATTCATTCATTTTTTTCATAAAACTTTTGACACTACCAAATTTGAGTTTTTCCCGGCAAAAACCTATTTTCAAATATTACAAAAAAATATTCTTTAAAAATTAACAGTCGGGGAAATCATGAATACAAAACACTATTTTCAACGCTTGCTGGTTTTCTACTTAATATTTACCAGCATATTATCAGCCCAGATGGATGAAAGTCTGGAACTGCCGGAGGGTTTCAAAGCCTATATTTTTGCAGACAATCTGGGACGGGCGCGCCATATCACGGTCAATGATAATGGTGATGTCTATGTGGCCCTGCGGGAATTGAAGGATGGTAAGGGAATCGTTGCCTTACGGGATAATGATGGCGATCATAGTGCCGATGAAATTGAATATTTTTTCGATCAGCCGGGTACCGGCATTCACTGGAAATCTCCCTGGCTCTATTTTGCGCCCGATACTGCAGTCTACCGAATGAAAATTGAGAAAGATGACCTGTTACCAAAAGAAAATCCTGAACAGATCGTCAGAGGGTTACCCCTCCAGCGGCAACATGCTGCCAAGACCATGGCTTTTGACAATGAGGGTAATCTTTATCTCAATATTGGGGCGCCGGCTAATGCCTGTCAGGAGGATATGCGCACGCCGGGCTCACCGGGTATGGAACCTTGCCCGCTGCTGGAAAATTATGGCGGTATCTGGCGCTTTGATGCCGATGAACCGGGACAATATCAGATTGATGCCTTTCATTATGCCACCGGACTTCGACATTGTGTTGCTGTCGACTGGAATTCTGCTGACGGTACTCTGTATGCTGTACAACATGGACGGGATCAACTCTATTCATTATGGAAAAAATTATTTTCAAAAAAGGATAATGCTGAACTGCCGGCGGAAGAATTTATACGGATTTTCGAAGGTGCGGATTTTGGCTGGCCTTATTGCTATTATGATCACCACCAAAACAAAAAAGTTCTGGCTCCTGAATATGGCGGTGACGGTAAAAAAGTGGGTCGATGTGCCGATGCTGAAGATCCCTTGATCGGTTTTCCGGCTCACTGGGCACCAAATGATCTCCTTTTTTATTCCGGCAATCAATTTCCCGACCATTATAAAAATGGAGCCTTTATCGCCTTTCATGGTTCCTGGAACCGGGCGCCTTTTCCACAAGCCGGCTACCGTGTCGTATTTGTTCCTTTTAAGAATGGCGAACCTGTCTCTGAGTGGGAAACTTATGCCAATGGTTTTTCCGGCGCTGAAAAACTGGAAAGTCCCCATGAGGCCAAATACCGGCCCATGGGTTTGGCGGAAGGTCCCGATGGTTCTTTGTATATTTCAGATTCAGTCAAAGGAAGAATCTGGAAAATAGTCTATGATAGGCCTTGATTGATACAAAATGCATACTAAATTAATATGTGGTTTACCCGGTTCCTTTTTTCCTGGCAATTCAATGGTTTCTCTACGGCATGATCCAATATATTATTTATGGAATTATTGCGGCGCTGCTCTATAAGCCAAAAAAATACTTCTCAATCTAACCTGAATTATTCATGAATTTTCAAATTTTCCAAGCAAAGAGAATAAAATTATCAGTTTACCAAATACATATTAAAAAACTAATTTGGAAAATTCATAGAATGATATTCAGGTTAATCCCGATAGTTTCCAAGGAAACGTATCGGCGCGAAGCGGGCATTGTTCATATTTTTATGAATAATGTAGGCTAAAAAAAAGAAGGGTTTGATTTATATCACAAATTTTGATTGCTGTTTTGATTTCTTTCTATTTTTGAATAATATTACTCATTAAGTTAAATAGAAAACTAACCGGAAGAGTATATATATGTCAAAACAGGAAATCAGAGTAAGATTCGCACCCAGCCCAACCGGCTCTTTGCATCTTGGCGGTGCGCGAACCGCTATTTACAATTGGCTTTTTGCCAGGTCCAATCAGGGAAAATTTTTACTTCGTATTGAAGATACTGATTCAAAACGGTCGCAGCCTGAATTGGTCGATCAGATTATGGAATCTTTACAATGGCTTGGATTAAGCTGGGATGAACCACCGGTTTACCAGTCAAAAAGATTGAATATCTACCAGAAATATCTGCAACAGCTTTTGACAAACAAGTCAGCTTTTTATTGTACCTGCAGCCCACCTGCAACAGAATGCAACTGTTTTGCGAATCAGAGAAAAATAGTTAGGAACTTAAGTCATTTTGAAAGTTATACGGTTAAATTCAAAGTACCGGCCGGAAAGACACGCTGGCAGGATAAAATTTATGGTAAGATAGAAGTCGATAACCAGGAAATTGATGATTTTGTTATTTTGCGAAGTAATGGCATGCCAACCTATCAATTGGCTGTCGTAGTGGATGACCTGGAAATGAAAATTTCCCATGTCATTCGCGGTGAGGATCACATATCCAACACACCCAAGCAAATCCTGCTGATACAAGCTTTTGACAAATCAGTACCGGTCTATGCCCATTTGCCTTTGCTATTCGGCAGCGATGGCAAACGCCTGAGTAAGCGACATGGCGCTTCGGGGGTGGATGAATTCAAAGCAATGGGGTTTCCGTCAGTGGCTGTCTTCAATTATCTTGCTCTTTTGGGTTGGTCACCTAAAAATGGACGGGAAGTTATGAATTCCAAAGCAATCCTCAACCATTTTTCATTGAATAATATATCCAAAAAGGCGGCCATTTTTGATATGAAAAAACTGGAATGGATCAGCAATCAACATTTTAAACAATTTGAGTTAAAGGACATCAGACCGGAATTGTGCCAGGGATTTAAAGAAGCCGGCTATATTTCAGACCCTGAAAATGAATGTGAAAATGGCTATGTCACTCAGGTGGTAAAATTATTAAAGAACAGAGCGCGGACTTATGAAGATATCAAGACCTGGGCGCGATATTTTTTCTTTCCGCCTGAGGAGTTTGATAAGGCGGCTGTAGCAAAAAACTGGTCACCGGAATTGATAAAAAAATTACTGCCTAAATTACAGGACATTGAAAGCTGGAAAAAGGAAATTATTGAACAAGCAGTTCGGGAAACAGCCACAGAAAATGAAATAAAAGCCGGGCAGGTGATTCATCCTTTCCGATTAGCCATTACCGGCTATGAAGTCAGTCCGGATATTTTTTTAATCGCGGAAATGATTGATAAAGAAAGTACGCTGTTAAGATTAAATAATGCATTGAAAACCTTATAAAAGAGAGCTGAAAATCATGAAGAATTTGAAAATTTTACTTGGCTTAGTTTTGATCGTATCCCTTTCTTCTGCACAAAATTCTCTGGCGAAGATTGTGGACAAAGAAGGTTATGTTTCCCTGCGGTTAGATGGAGATTTGAGTTTCTCCAGTGTCATTCAGGAAGACGGCGTAATCAATTCCGGTGACGCAATCAGAACCGGTGAAGACAGTTTTGCTGAGTTGGAATTTGTGGACGATGAATCCAAAGTTAAGATCTTTCAGAATAGTGAAATAGGAGTTGAAGAGGAGTACACCTCACGTAAACTGGTCTTGAACCAGGGGGAAATTTTAGCCGATATATCACCAAATTTGGCGACTTCATACAATCTGGAAACCCCTAATAAAATTGTTTCCTTTGACAATGCCCGTTTTCAGGCCAAAGTGAATGGTGGTGAGAATATTACGCCCCTTGATGGCGAATTAATAGTTACCGATCTGGCCAGCGGAAATGTCAAAATATTGAACCCTGAGTCAAAAGATAGGGAACCGGAAGTGACTGTTGCAGAAGAACCGGTGTCCACAGAGCCTGTGATAGAAGCAGATCATATTGAATCCAATAACACGGTCGGCAACAATGATCTGGCCTATGCCCAGCAGGAAGAAACCCAGGCTGTAGATGCAACGGAAAAAAATTATGAAGATATGCAGGAAAGCGAACGCAACTGGAATATGGGACTGGGGATCGGCTCCGTAACAATTGATGGAGAAATTTACAACCAGATTTCTTTGCGGCCGGAAGTACGGTTCGGAAAATTGGGGATTGGCCTGGACCTTTATTTCTATTTTGATGAAGATGGCAATATCCGTAAGGAAGACTGGGATGAATTTTCAGATTATCTGGATAAAATCTATTATTTACGCTGGGGCAGGCAGGGGGATCCTTTCTTTGCCCGGGCGGGGGCTCTTAACCATGTGACCCTGGGATATGGCATATTAATGTCAGGCTATTCCAATGCGATTGAATACCCCCAGGTAAGGAATATTGGTGTTCATACGGGAATGAAATTTGATAAACTGGGCTGGGAGATCATGGTGGCTGATATCAAGGAAATATCCGGCCCCGGTTTAGTGGCAGGCCGCGTCACTTACGACCTGCTGCCAAAATTCAGACTCGGTGGCAGTTTCGTAGCAGATTTTAATCAGTACAAAGGATTAATTGATACGGATGGAGATAATATTCCCAACGATTTTGATGCTTTTCCAAAAGAAACCTTCCGGCTTCCGGAATACTATCCGGAAAATGCCTTTGGGTTTGGTCCCAATGACAAATTAAAAGGCAAGAAATACAGTATTGATAGTGACGGTGATGGAATCCCTGATGAAATCGATTATGATATCGACGGTGACGGACTGACGGATAACTATGTTGTCGATGAAAGTAAGAACCTGGAAGATGAAGATGAAATTGATTATGATCCCACCCCCTTTAACATGGAAGACCAGGCCAAGGCCCTTTCAGCGGTTGCTTTTGATGCCGGTATACCGATTTTCGAGAGAGAGGCGCTGAGGATAGACCTTTACGGACAATCGGCCTTTTTTATCTCTGAAAAGATCACTGATTACTATACCGGTGAAAAATTCAGTCCCGGTTGGGGAGTAGCGGTGCCGGGATTTCGCGCTGTTTTATTTAACCTGGTGAATTGTAATCTTGAATACCGTTTTTCCGGTGAAAATTTTCTCTTCAATTTTTGGGACAGGCTCTATGATATGGAAAGAGTATCCATTCGTGAAAAAATGGGCAATAGTAATCAGTTGTGGGCCTACACCAAGGATGAGTTAAAACTTCAAAATGATCCCATGAAAGGTGTTTTCGGATCCATCGATTTTAATATGTGGGACTATCTTATATTCCGGACCTATTATCAGCATATGATGTCAAAAGACGACGAGATCAGAAGTTTCCGCAGTTCACTGAGCATTCCGTCCGGACGCATTCCAAAGCTGGCGGAAGCTACGGCTTTTTACCAGCGGAATAATGATAAAAATCCCTTTAAATTTAAAGACCCGTCGGAAAATACCATCCTGGGATACAGGTTGGGCTTTGAAATCGGTGGCGGTGCGGTGCTTTCTTATGTATATCAGCGGACTTACAGAGACATCGATGGGAACGGAGAGATTGATCCCGAAGACGAAGCTGTGACGATCAATACAGTGGAAACAGGTTTTCGCTTTTAACCTGATGAAATGTCAAAAAAAGCTTTTTATCAAAAGCATATTTTGTTAAGTTTTCAAGCAAGTTTTTGAAAAACAGATCTTTGATTATGCATGAGTTTTTAGTCTGAAAACTTTTAATAGATTTCGGAGCAATAGAGAGTGGGTGAATTCCGTCAGGTCCGGAAGGAAGCAGCGGTAACCTATCTCTCTATGTGCTTCGATTAACCCATTAAGGCATAGTATTACACCATATGAGTTACCAGGTTATTTCACGAAAATACAGGCCGCAAAAATTCGACGAAATTGTCGGGCAGGAGCATATTTCCAATACGCTGCGCAATGCTATTAAGAATAATCGTGTGGCTCATGCCTACCTTTTTACCGGTTCCCGGGGGATTGGTAAAACCACTACCGCCAGAATCTTATCCAAGACTTTAAATTGTCCCAATTCAACAGAATTTAATCCCTGTAACGAGTGCACCAGTTGTAAGGAAATTACGGAAGGCCGCAGTGTCAATGTGGCTGAAATCGACGGTGCATCCAATCGCGGCATCAATGAGATTCGGGAGTTGCGGGAAAATGTAAAATATCCGCCCACCGGCGGCGCCCAATACCGAATATTTATTATTGATGAAGTTCACATGCTGACAAAAGAGGCTTTCAATGCCCTGTTAAAGACTTTGGAAGAACCACCGGAACATGTGATCTTTATTTTTGCCACTACCGAACCCATTAAAATTCCCGATACCATTATTTCCCGCTGTCAACGCTACGATTTTCATCGTATACCGGTCAAAAAAATCGTCGAACTGCTGAAGACCATTGTCACCCGAGAGGCGGTTAATATTGATGAATCCATATTAACCCTGATCGCTAAAAAAGCCGATGGTGGAATGCGTGATGCTGAAAGCCTGCTGGATCAGGTCATCTCATTTTCCGGGGACGAAGTTATTTTTGAGGACGCGCAAAGAATTTTGGGCTTGATCGATTTTGAATATTACCTGGAACTGGGGAAGTTGATATTTGCTCACGACCGGCAGACATTACTGATCAAAGCCGAAGAGATTTTTAATAAAGGTGTTGAACTGAGTGAATTTTTTGAAGGTTTTTCCGAACACTTCAGAAATCTTTTAGTGGCCAATGTCAGCGGCTCGGTTGAGATGCTGGACTTGCCGGACAATGCCAGACAGGTCTACCGGGAAGAAGCCAAACAGTGGAATGCTTTAGATATTATGCGGATCATGAAAATAATCAGTGATGCGCAAATCAATATCAAGACAGCATTAAATCAGCGAACCTTCCTGGAATACCAGTTATTGCGACTGGGCAGTATAGACAATACGGTGGACATCCAAAGCATTTTAACAAAACTTGATGGGATTGATAATAACCGGCCACTAAGTGCGGGTCAAAAAAAAAATATAGCCGCTAGTACCAATTCCACTAAACCCACCACCCGGGAAAAACCACAAAAAAAATATAATATTCCCAAACCGGCAAAGTCTGTTGTTCAGGATTCCAAGGCCGAAAAACCAACTGACCCGTCAAGGATTGATACTGATTTTAGTTTGTCTGCCGATGAGTTGAACAAACAGTGGAAAAGTATTACTTATCAAATTCATGAAGAACGGGCTTCGTTGGGGGCAGTATTGGAATTGTCCAGAGAACAGCAGCTTGAGAAGGGGATTTTATCCATTACGTATTCCCGGAAAGATAAATTTCAGAAAAACATTGTGGAAAAAAATAAGCAATATTTGGAGAAGAAGATATCCGGTATATTAAAAAATAAAATAAAACTGAAGTGCTCTGTTTCAAATAACAGCAAGGATAATGAAGAAGACCGCAATAGTGTTGACTTTATTGCCAAAGACCTTGCTCAAAAATTGAACGGAGAGGTCATAATTTAACATTAACAAGGAGAAGAATAATATGATGCCAAAAGGTGGTATGAACAAGATGATGAAACAGTTTAACAAAATGCAACAGGAAATGGAAAAAATCCAGTCGGAACTTGGCAATCTGAAAGTAGAAGGAACAGCCGGCGGCGGAATGGTGACTGTTGTGGCGAATGGCAACCAGGAAATCGTATCGGTTAAAATTGATCCTGAAGTATTGCAGGATGATGTGGAAATGGTCGAAGACATGGTAACAGCCGCCACTAACCAGGCGCTGAAAAAAGCATCGGAATTGAGCCAGGAAAAAATGTCATCAGTGGCCGGCGGCATGATGGGCAATCTTCCGGGAGGAATGAAAATACCAGGACTATGAGCATTTTACCCAAATCCGTTACAGAATTAATCGAAGCCTTTGCTGCCATGCCCGGTGTCGGTAAAAAGTCTGCCAAGCGCATGGCCTTTTACCTGCTGAAAGCCAATCGTGAAGAAGCCGTGAATATGGCCAAAGCCATCATTAATGTCAAAGATCGAATCTATGATTGTTCGGAATGTCATAATATTGCGGAAAAAGATCCCTGTAGCATCTGTACAGACCCAAAGCGCGACAGGTCGATTCTGTGTGTGGTGGAAGACCCCATGGACTTACTGGCGCTGGAGAGTACTGCCAATTATCGCGGGCTATATCATGTACTTGGCGGGGTCATTTCTCCGCTCAATGGTGTGGGGCCGGATAATTTAAATATTGAAGATCTGCTGCACCGGGCAGAAAAAGATGTGCAAGAGGTTATTTTAGCATTAAATTCCACAAGAGATGGTGAGACGACTGAAATTTTTCTTTCGAAAATGTTGCGCAGCAAAGGTGTCAAAGTCACCCGGTTGGCCCATGGCCTGCCGGTGGGTACAAACCTGGAATTTGCCGATGAAACAACATTGATCAGAGCAATGGAAGGCAGGACAAATATATTATGAAAAATAAAATATTTACAGTGGCAAACTTTTTTTCTTTTCTGAGGATTTTATTGACGCCGCTTTTTGTCTATTTATTGTTTACCGATAAACCTTATTATGCTGTGATAGCCCTGGTGGTATTTATTTTTGCATCAGTCACAGATGCTTATGACGGTTATTTTGCCAGAAAATTTAACACGGTTTCCAGGTTTGGAATATTTCTCGATCCCCTGGCAGATAAAGTTTTGATGATCACTGCTTTTCTGTCCTTTGTGGTGCTGGGGTTGGTGCCCTTGTGGATGGTGATCGTGATAATTTTACGGGACTTTATGGTAACCGGTTTACGCATCTATTTTAATTCCCGCAATAAATCCATGGAAACCCGAAAAACTGCAAAGGTGAAAACCGGGTCTCAGATCGGTGTTATTATTTTTATTTTGCTCTATATTATAACGCAGCGGTTGGCACTGCTCTCTTTCCTTAAAGAGCCCGCCCGGCAGTTGTTGGTTACAAAATATCATGGTATTTATATAGTGATGTTAATTGTAACGCTGTTCACTATCTGGACCGGACTGGAATATTTAGTGGTTAACAGAAAATTGATTTTTTCTAAAAAACAATAATTTGCAATATTACATGGTCTATTCGTGTGTTGTATTGTGAGGTGAGGGTGTAATGAAACGGAAATTTACTCTTAATTATCTATTTGCGACGTTCTTTTTTACCGGTTATATCAAATACGCACCGGGAACCTGGGGAACCCTTGCCGGCTTGTTGCTCTGGCTCATGCTTCCTATCAGTTCCATCTACATCAAACTTTTTTTAATTATTGCAACATTTATCACCGGTGTGCTAGTATCAGGAACAATTGAGAGAAAAGGGGAAACCATTGATCCCGGATATATTGTTATTGATGAGGTCGTGGGGATGTGGATAACCCTGATGTTTATTCCCGGCGCATTGCTCCATAATTTGAGCCAGCTGGAAGATAATTCGATTCAGTTAGTAATGGCTTTTTTACTGTTTCGATTTTTTGATATTTCAAAACTGCCGCCGATAAAATATTGCGAGAAACTCACCGGCGGATTTGGAATTATGATTGACGATGTTATAGCCGGTCTGGCTGCCGGTGCGATCATATATCTGATGAATATTTTTATCATCTGAATATTGACATGAAATCACTTATTATCAGTATCGGTGATGAACTTCTTACCGGCGATATCAGCAACACAAACGCCGCGTATATGGCGAAAGAACTACATAAATTCAATGTAGATGTTGTAAAAATCGTAACTATCGGCGATGATTATGCAGAAATATATAATGCATTGGAAGACCTGCCGGAATCTGTGACAAAAGTCTTTGTTACCGGCGGATTGGGCCCTACCCATGATGATATCACGAAAAAGGTAGCCGTGGATTTTTTTGATTCGGAAATGATTTTTCATGCTGATTTATTCGCGGATCTGAAGAAACGATTCGCCAAACTGAATATCCCCATGAGCGATGCTAACCGGTCCCAGGCTTTGCTTCCCAAAAATTGTCAGATCATAAAAAATCCGCGGGGTACAGCACCGGGGATGAAATTTACAAAAGCCGGCGTTGATTTTTATTTTATGCCCGGTGTTCCCCATGAGATGAAATATTTACTCTCGCAACAGATTATACCCGCAATAAAAGGAATCAAAAACCGTGAGTTCATCACTAAAACTTTGCGGACTTATGGTGTGGGAGAATCCAGCGTTTATGATCAAATGAAATCCTGGATTGAGGCAAACCCGGAAATTCGTGTCGCTTATTATCCGCGTTATACCGGTGTTGATATCAAACTCCACTACGCAAAAAAATTCCGGCAAAAAGTCGATCAAATCATTACTATGCTCGGTAAATTTATTTATGGGTTTAACAGTGATAAAATTGAAGAAAAAATTGCCGGGCAATTGATAGACAAAAAACTCACAATTGCAGTTGCCGAATCCTGTACGGGTGGTTTGATTACCAGTCGATTGACGGATGTTCCGGGAAGTTCGGCTTATATGATGCTGGGGGCGGTTACGTATGCCAATCAGGCAAAAATTCAAATATTGGGTGTCAAAGAAGAGACTATCAGGCAATATGGCGCAGTGAGTAAAGAAGTTGCCCTGGATATGGCTGCCGGCGTTCGCAGGATTCATCAAACTGACATCGGCATCAGTACAACAGGAATTGCCGGCCCCGGAGGTGGAACGGAAGATAAACCGGTGGGAACTTTATGGGGCGCAATTTCGATGGGAGAAAAGACGGAAGCCTTCCATTACTGCCGGAATATCAATCGTGAAGCCAACAAACTACTATTTTCTCAATTTATTTTTAAAAAGTTGCTGGAAAACTTATATTAAGGGGTATGAAGAGAACCTTTTTTGCTGTCAAGGCTTCAAATCAAACCCAAAAAATTCTGGAAAACATTTCAGAGGAATTTTCAGAATTCGATAAAAAAGTAAAACCTGCCAATCCGGGAAACCCCCATATAACCTTAAAATTTTTAGGTGATACCAGGGAAGAGGATATTGATAGTATAGATCAAGAAATCAGATTTGCTATATCCAGAATCCCGGCGTTTTCTTTTGTTTGTGAGGGAACCGGATGTTTTCCCAGACCATCACGGCCGTCAGTGCTTTGGCTGGGAATTACAGAGGGGTTGAATTATTTAAAAACACTTCATAATTTATTAGAGTTAAAATTAGAAAAATTCGGCTATACTCCTGATAACAGTGAATTTATACCGCATCTGACGTATGGTCGTGTCAGAAAGCAATACAAAAAATTAAACAGCATTAATCGATTTTTAAACTATGATTATGGACAGGCTTTCAATCCGGTTGAAACGGTTATCTGGTTTGAAAGTATTTTAACATCAAAAGGCGCGCAACATAAGCCCTTAAGACAATATCAATTAAATAAAATTTCCGGAGGGAAAAATGTCAAAAGATAATAAAAAACAGGCACTTGACAGGGCAATTACACAAATTGACCGGCAGTTTGGCAAAGGATCAATCATGATTCTGGGTGATGACAGGACTGTGGCGGTGGATGTCATCTCAACGGGATGTTTGTCCCTGGATGCCGCCTTGGGTATTGGCGGAATTCCAAGAGGACGCATCAGTGAAATATATGGCCCTGAATCCTCAGGGAAAACTACTCTGGCGCTGCATGTGGTTGCCGAAGCGCAAAAAGCTGACGGATATGTGGCTTTTATTGATGCCGAGCACGCCCTGGATCCCATTTATGCTAAAAAACTTGGGGTAGACACAAAAGAATTATTGGTATCACAACCGGATCATGGTGAACAGGCGCTGGAAATCGCGGAAACCCTGGTCAGAAGTAATGCTGTTGATTTGATCGTTATCGATTCTGTGGCAGCCCTGGTTCCCAGAGTAGAATTGGAAGGGGAAATGGGAGACGCGAATGTGGGATTGCAGGCGCGTTTGATGTCAAAAGCATTGCGGAAGCTGACAGGTGTTGTTAATAAATCCAAAACATCGATTATATTTATCAACCAGGTGCGTGAAAAAGTAGGCGTAATGTTTGGTAGCCCGGAAACCACCAGTGGCGGCCGTGCTTTGAAATTTTATACCTCTATTCGATTGGATATCAGAAGAATTGGTGCCATTAAGGACGGTCAGGAATCAATCGGTAACAGAACCCGTGTGAAAGTGGTCAAGAACAAGCTGGCATCCCCCTTTAAACAGGTTGAATTTGATATTATGTATGGCCGCGGTATATCCTATGTATCAGATCTGCTGGACCTGGCTGTCGAAGCGGACATTGTGCAAAAATCAGGCTCATGGTTTTCCTATGCTGATGAAAAATTGGGACAAGGGAAACAAAATGTGACTGCTTTTATGAAAGATAATCCAAAAATCATGGATGAAATCAGTGTGAAAGTCAAAGAATATCTGGGCGTTCTAAAAGCAAAGGAAGACGCCAAATAGATGTCCCTGGAAGAATTGTTGCAACAAAAAGGCCCTTTCATCCTGACGGCTCTTGAGCGTCAGAAGAAGGACAGCAGCCGGTTTTCCCTGTTTATAAACGATAAATACGCGGTGGGCATCTCTCTTGATACCTATGAACATTTTAACCTGACCAAAGGCCAATCGCTTAACCGGGAATTGATTGATGAAATCTGTGCTTTTGAAGAATTAAGTCAAGCAAGAAATGAGGGATTGCGGTATATTGCCAAAAAAATGCGGTCTTCCTTTGAGATTAAGCAAAAGTTAAAGAAATCCGGGTACTCATCCCCGGTGATCGAAAGGGTATTGCAGGAGTTCAGGGATAAAAATTATATTGATGACAAAGATTATGCAGAGACATTCACGAGGGATTTTCTGAATTTTAAACAAGCCGGGATATTCAAACTTAAGAAAACCTTGCAACAGAAAGGAATTGCCACTAATTTAATAGAACAGACAATTGAGAAATACCTGTCATCGGAACAACAATTACAGGCCGCGCGTAAATTAGCGCAAAAAAAATTGCGTCTGTTAGAGGGGAAAGACAAGAAAAAGGAAAAAATTTATCGGTATTTGGTTCAAAAAGGATTTGAAAATCCAACTGTCATGCAAGTGTTAAATGAATTTTTTTAATAATGGATATCAATTTGATGAATGATCAAAAGGCCAATATATTTAATCATATCATTATTGTCGAAGATGATGAGGGACTCAATCGTCTGATAGAAAAACGGTTGAATAATCTGGGATATGATACTCTGACCGCTTTTACAGGAAAAGAAGCCCTGGAATTGATCGCTAATCATCAAAATATTCTGTTATTAACTGATTATGTCCTGCCGGACATGGACGCCGACCAATTAATTACTGAAGTCCAAAAAATTAATGAAAAGATTCCCTTTATTATTAACACGGGGCGTGGCGATGAACGCCTGGCAGTGGAAATGATGAAAAAGGGAGCGCTGGATTATGTTAGCAAGGATACCGGTTTCATTGAAATATTGACTGAAGTTGTCAAGCAGGCCGAGAAAAAGATGGAAATCGAAAAACGTTTGGCCCGGACAGAGAAGGCATTATTGAACAGTGAAAAGAATTTCCGGCAAATTGTTAAGAAGTCGGCAAATGGTATTTTTGTACGGCAGAATGGAAATTTTGTGCTGGTAAATCCGAGTCTGGTTAAATCTCTCGAATATTGTGAAGATGAATTGATGAGTGATGATTTTGATATGATGAGGATTCTCCATCCCGATTCAAAAACAAAAGTCCGGGACATTATCAAAAGTTTTTTACAGATCGAATATGATAATAAAAATTTTGAACTGACAGCTCTTTCAAAAAGTGGAAGTACGATCCGGTTTGAGGTTTCCCTTACAAAAATAGAATGGAACGGGATGCCGGCGATACTTGGTATTCTGACTGATGTAACAGAGTTCTATAAATTGAAAACCGAAATGATCAAGGCCGCAAAAAATGAATCAATCAATATCCTGGCTGGCGGACTGGCCCATGATTTTAATAATATTTTATCGGTTATTTTAGGCAATCTGATTTTGCTGAGCACCCGTCTCGAAAAGAATCAGGATGTTTCGGAATTGGTCAGTTCCATTGAAGATACAATCGCCAATGGTACCGGCCTGACACGACAATTACTCTCTTTTACAAAAGATGATGACCTGGACACAGATATTATCTCCATGCGTCAGCTGCTGAAACGGACCGTCCGGTTCACCATCAGCGGCAGTAAAGTCAAGGCCCATTACGACTTGCAAAAGGACCTGGCACCGGTTCGCGCTGACCGGCATCAGATTGTGCAAGTGATAACAAATCTGGTCATCAATGCCAAGCAGGCAATGTTGGATGGTGGTGACTTGGTGGTGACTGCCAAAAATATTGAAGTTAATGAAGATAACCGGATCAATTTTTTAAAAAATGGTAAATATGTAAAAGTTTCTTTGCGGGATACCGGGCCGGGTGTGCCGGAAGAATTGCAGGAAAAAATTTTCGAAGCCTTTTTCTCAACCAAAAATACGGGACAGGGGCTGGGGCTCGCCACTTGCCTGACAATATTGAAAAGACATGACGGCTGGGTGGAGTTGGAAAATCATCCTGAAAGCGGTGCAATCTTTACTTTTTATTTGCCCTCTATCAATGCGAAAATCGCTGATCAGGAGGAAGTTGATACAAAAAACAGTTTTAAAGGCAAAGTGCTGATCATGGATGATATGCGGGATGTGCGTGTCGCTTTAAAATATATTTTTGATGATCTTGGTATGGAAGCGGAGATTGCCAATAAGGGAGAAAAGGCCCTGGAAATGATACAGCGCAGCGCTGAGGAACTGGAACCTTATGATTTGGTGATCGCCGATCTGACGGTGCAGGGAGGTTATGGCGCTGTCAAACTCCTTGAGAAAATGAAAGAGCTCAATATTCTGACAGATGTTATGGTTTACAGCGGTTATTCCAATAAGTCTGAAATTAAAAATCCACAGGAACATGGCTTTGTGGGGAGTTTTACAAAACCCTTTCGAATTGAAGACCTGAAAACAAAACTGGAAAAAATACTCGACAAATAATATGGGACTTCTCAAAAAAAGGTATGATTATTATATGGATTTGGCTTACCGGGAGGCGGAAAAAGCCTTTGATGCCGGTGAAATTCCCGTCGGGGCTATTGTTGTTTGTCAAGATACGATTATTGGCAAAGGATATAATCAGCGGGAAATGCTAAAGGACCCTACTGCCCATGCGGAAATGCTGGCAATTTCTTCAGCCGCAGAATATTTGGAAAGTTGGCGACTGGAAAATTGCACTCTTTATGTTACACTGGAACCTTGTCCCATGTGTGCCGGAGCGATACTAAACGCCCGAATTCCCAGGGTAGTATTTGGCGCGTATGACAGGGAAACCGGCATGTGCGGTTCCATTGATAATCTCTGTGATCACAATCTGATGAACCATAAAACCACCGTCACCGGGGGAATTATGGAAGAAAAATGTGAAATAATCCTTAAATCATTTTTTAATAAAATCAGAAAACAAAGCCGAGATTAATGAAAATTCACTTGAACCCCATTAAAAATGTGTTAAATTAACTGCATAATTTGAAGTAGTTATCGAGGTAAAATTGTTAAATAAGAAAAAAATTTTTCTGATTATAATAGTTCTTGTGATTGTTAGTATAATCTCTGTTATTTTTTATTTTCAATACTCAAACAAACAGTCATCTCCCACTACGGTGGTACCTACACCTGAAAAAATTAAAATAATGACTTTTAATATCAATCACGGGGAAGACAGCCGCGGCAGTTACGGATTAAAGGAAATTATAGAGATCATTCGGCAGGAAAGCCCTGATTTTGTGACAATTAATGATATCGACAGTAAAGCTGTTCGCACCTACCGTGAAGACCAGGCCCGGAAAATAGCCGGCAATTTGGGGATGTATTTTACTTTTGGGAAAACAACCGCTCTGGAAGGCGGCTGGAACGGGAATGCAATTTTATCGAAATATCCTTTAAAATACGCGGAAAACCGGTTTTATAAAAATCGTAATGAACTGGAAAACCAGGCCTTGTTGTATGGTGTTTTTGCTGCCGGTGAAAAGGAAATTCATATATTTACCACGGAATTGGCAGAAGATAAAGAAACCGCTGAAAAACAGAGTCATGAAATTGTTGATTGCATTATGGATGTCATGAGCAAGGGCGCGGTCAATTCCCCGGTGCTTTTGGCGGGCAGTTTAAACCTGGAAGCGGACCATGTAAGCATTAAAGGCATGCGCAATTATTTACTCAATGCCACTGAAAATGCCAAAGGAGCGGAACGGTACAACTATCCCGGCAGTGATCCAAAAACCCAGAAAGATTATATATTCTATCGAAAAAATTTAAACCTGTTTAATTGGGAATTGATCAGTGACAATAATACCAGGAATGCATCTGATCATTTGCCCTTAACAGCAACATTTACATTGAATCGAAATAATTGATAATTAAGACCCAGAAACAAAGAGGAGGAGATTGTATGAATTATGAATTTTTAAAAGAATTAGGTATTAAAGAAATTAATTACGGTGCCACTAGCGGCGGCAGCAAAGGCTGGATCAAAACCAGTGGGAAAGAGTTGGTTTCTTATTCGCCTATCGACGGAAAACCCATTGCCAGGGTTATTCAGGCACAGAAAGAAGATTATGAAGTCCTGATTGAAAAGTCCCAAAAAGCCTTTGAAAAATGGCGGATGACACCGGCTCCGAAAAGGGGACAGATCGTTCGGGAGATTGGTGATGCATTACGTGAATATAAAGAACCCCTGGGAAAATTAGTTACCCTGGAAATGGGCAAGATCAAAGCCGAAGGCGCAGGCGAAGTTCAGGAAATGATCGATATTGCTGATTTTGCTGTTGGCCAAAGCCGTATGATGTATGGTTTCACCATGCACAGTGAGCGTCCTGAACACAGAATGTTTGATCAATATCATCCCTATGGCATTGTCGGTATTATTACCGCTTTTAATTTCCCTGTAGCGGTTTGGGCCTGGAATGCTCTGCTGGCGGCTGTTTGCGGTGACGCAAATCTCTGGAAACCCAGTTCCAAGACACCCCTTTGTGCTCTCGCTGTACAAAATATCATCGAACCGATCGTGGATAAATATGACCTGGATGGCATTTTTAGTATGATCATCGGAAAAGGATCGGAAATCGGTGAAGCCATGATCAATGATAAACGGCTGCCGCTGATCAGCTCTACCGGTAGTACCAGAATGGGGATTCGCGTCGGTGAAGCGGTGGGTCGCCGATTGGGCCGGACAATCCTGGAACTTGGCGGTAACAACGCAATTATCGTGGCGGAAGATGCGGATATTGAAATGGCCGCCCGAACAACCTTGTTTGGCGCGGTGGGAACCTCGGGACAACGCTGTACTTCCACACGCAGAATCATCATTCATAAAGATGTAAAAAAACAATTTCTGGATAAACTGGTCAATTCTTATAAACAAATTCCCATCGGCAATCCCCTGGAAGATGGTGTTTTGATGGGGCCGGTTGTCGATGAAACCGCAATTGATTTGATGCAGGAAGCAATTAAAAAAGCGAAAGAACTGGGTGGCACACTGCTCTGTGGCGGCGAAAAGATCAAGCCGGAAGGACTGGAAGCCGGCCATTATATCACACCGGCTATCATGGAAGTGGAAAACCATTATTCAATCGTTCAGGATGAAACCTTCGCGCCCTTGCTGTATATTATCGAATATGAGGACTTTGAAGAAGCTATCAGATTACACAATGATGTTCCCCAGGGACTGAGTTCTGCCCTTTTCACTGATTCTGTGAAAAAGGAACAATATTTTCTCTCACATAAAGGGTCTGATTGTGGAATCGCCAACATTAATATCGGAACCTCCGGCGCTGAGATTGGCGGCGCTTTTGGTGGTGAAAAGGAAACCGGCGGTGGCCGTGAATCCGGTTCCGATGCCTGGAAAGCTTACATGCGTCGTCAGACCAATACGATTAACTGGGGCGATGATCTACCCCTGGCACAAGGAATAAAATTCGACGTGTAATAATCAATTAGAGGCTGCTTTTTCGAAAGCAGCCTCTTTAATACCTGCCAAAAACTATAAAAAATTATAAATAATTTAATATAAATATTAG
>CAZCHS010000070.1:0-17883 GCA_964498725.1 uncultured bacterium
TGGTGGGGTAAAATCAGAACCAGCCGGGATATCGCTAAGAACAAAACAGAACTGGAGCAATATCGTAAAACTTTATCCCCAGGAGATATTACGCTAATGGGCTTAATTACAGAAGGTGGACAAGGGCTTGCTACTGCAAATAATGGTAAATTTGTCGGAATATTAAGCGGTACAAAATTAGCAGAAAACATCACATTATCTCGTCCTAAAAAACTTTTTCAGGCAATTCAGGCTGACAATATAGACGAACTTAACTTTATTAATAATTCAAATGATGCAAAAGCCTATTTGGCTTCCAAATCAGAAAAAGAAATTTGGAATATATTTGATGATCTAAAAGAAAAATATGGGCGAGATATTTTCGGTCAAGGCTATCTCTATCGAATAATAACTTCTGAGGATATCGCAGATCCGGCTCTGTTAAAAGAGAAAGAAAAGAAAGCGGGTATATCCGGTAGCAGAACTTTTGTTCCCTATGATAAAGGAGATCGAGATGGTAACCGGTGGTTTTTGAAAACACCTTATTATATTGATTGGAGTGTTTCAAATGTAACCTTTTTATATAAATATTCTGGTAAAAAAGGTAAGGGAATGCCAGTTGTTAGAAACCCTAAATTTTATTTTCGTGAAGGATTTTGTTGGACTGATGTAAATTCCACTTATTTAAAGTCAAGAATAAAAGAAAGTGGTGTACATGATGTTTTAAGTATGAGTTTGTTTTCTGTATTTTCGTGCATTAGTGAAATATATTTAGTTTTATTAATTAATTCAAAATTTATTAGTGAATATGTTGGTACATTTATAAATAGTACTTCACATTTTCAAATTAATGATGCCAGGCAATTACCGGTGGTTATACCAAGTAAAGATGAATTAAAAAACGTTGAAAAGATATTTTCTAAAGCACTGGCTATTAAACAAAAAGAATTTTCCAATACTATTGATAAAGATACTGCCAAAAGAGAACTGGACTTAATCCAAAAACAAGTCGATGATTTTGTAAATGAGTTATACGGAGTAGATTAATACCCAAGAAATTGCACCAGAAAATCAACCGGAAACTACACCAGAAAATAATATTTCCCATCATAAAAAAGATGCACCAGAAATTAGAAAAGAAAAATCAGCTTATACTACCCAAGAAATGAAAAATAGCACTACCCAAGAAACACATGGTACTAGTCGATAAAAGACTACCCAAGAAACTGAAAAAATGACTACCCAAGAAATGATTTTGAATCTGATAAAAATTAA
Source organism: uncultured bacterium (assembly GCA_964498725.1). GTDB lineage: Bacteria > Fidelibacterota > UBA2242 > UBA2242 > JAFGTP01 > JAFGTP01. Next base: position 1,255 of record CAZCHS010000070.1, read on the forward strand.
TCCCGAAGTTACCAGAAATGTACTGGCAAATGAAATTGGTATCACAACAGAAGGAATTAAATATCATTTATCACAATTACGAAAAAAAAGAATCATAAAACATTTCGGCCCGACAAAAGCCGGATACTGGAAAATTCTAAAAAATGATTGATGTGGAGTACTTAGGTAACAAAGAGATTCTAAAAACGCACAAAACCGCCTTTTTGTGCTCCCTAAAAATATCCTCAGCAACCATCCTGAAATCACTGGATTGGGCGGTCGCGCAGAAAAACCAAAATAAATGTATTGTGTCAGGATTTCACAGTCCGATTGAAAAAGATGTATTTAATATCTTATTAAAAGGTGACCAGCCCATCATCTTAGTATTGGCCCGGGGCATGAAACAGCGCTGGCCTAAAATAATTCAAACGGCACTCAATAATAACCGTCTTTTGATCATTAGTCCTTTTGCTAAATCTGTAACAAAAACCACACGACATACTGCAGAAATCAGGAATCGGTATATGCTGAATATGGCAGACGATTATTATATTCCCTACATCGCCAAAGGCGGCCTGTTGGATAAAATTGTAAATCAATTAAACATCATCGAATGATATTCAAACGGGGAAGTCGGCTAAAAGCCGACTGATTCTATTATTCAATTTCTTCCACCATGCTGAAGCATGGTGCTATTCTGATGTAATTTTTAGAATATTTTATAAATTAGAATAGCACCACAATTTACCTGTCCGGCTACTGACGGATAATTCTCAGAATAACACCACAATTTATTGTGGTGTGCAAAATAGTAAAAAAGAAGAGTTCAGTAGGCTTCAGCCTACTTCCCAAACGCATATTTTTTTGTTGGGAAGTCTGCTGAAGCAGACTATCTATTTTATATTGATCATTTTTCACCAGACTAAAGTCTGGTGCTATTTCTAAATTTTGCATCAATATTAGAAATAACGAGGCTGTCCCAAAAGGTGATATCTACTGTCATGCTGAGCTTGTCGAAGTAGACAGTTCAAGAGGACAGAGTGTCACTTCGAAGTCACTCTTCGACAAGCTCAGAGTGACAGATTACACCTTTTGGGACAGCCTCGTTACAAAATGTTAACATAGATCATAGCAGGCTTGAGCCTGTTTCCAGAAAATAACACAAAAGGCACAGAAAATAATCCCATGCCTTTGTCCTGCATTATTCATAAAAGTTGAATTAAAATTCATCTTCCATGTCAAACCCATTGCCATTGGCGCCAGGCCCGCGTTTTTCACGGAAATTATTAAAATTATAGCGCAGGTTCAGCATGATCATCGGCGCTTCCCGCTTCATGGAATTATCCGTATACAGTCGCGCAGTTTCATTGGTATGATGGCGTTTTCCCGTGCCGAAAACATCCCTTACCTGGAGCGTGGCGGATAATTTATTTTCAATGAAAGATTGTTTCACAGCCAGGTTGACCCGGTAGTTTCCGTCTCTCTCACCCTGGGCTGTTACAGTGGGACTGTTGTAGCCGGAATTAATCTGTAATGTTGTGCCGGTTTTCAGTTTAAAATCACTGTTGAAACGCATATTCCAGTTAAAACTGCCGTTGTCAAATTCCCTGTCTTCAAATTCACCTTTGATGCGGTAATCATAGAGGTTTCCCATCCAGTTAAGGGTCCACCACTTAGTAAGATTCATGCGCAGCATAAACTCTGTACCAAAGACATAGTCCTTGCCCACATTGGCGATGGTATGCAGAATGACATCATCATAATCCTCAAAAACAGTTTGCACCCGCTCAACTTTATTATTATTAATTCTTCGGTAGGCTTCCACGGAGAACATATTTTTATTGCCGAAATATTGCAGAAAGGATAACTCATAGGAATCGATATACTCAGGTTCAATGTCGGGATTTCCTTTCCTCACAGTATAGGCGTCATGCCAGGTGATAAAAGGTTCCAGCCAGTATCCCCTGGGTCTTTCGATCCGACGGGTGTAGCTGCCCATAAACTGGGTCTTTTCCGTCTGCCGCCAAGAAAGATGGGCACTGGGGAAAAAGTCAAACCTGTCAATCACATACTCTTCATTCTCACCGGTTAATTCCACAAACCTGTCCGTGTATTCACCCCGCAAACCGCTCTGGAATCCCAACCGGCCTCGTTCCAGCGAATACATGGAATAGATGGAATGAATATTTTTTTTATAATCTGTAGTGTGGCTGTACAGCTCTTTTAATTCATATTCACCGGTGACAGTATTATAATGAAACACCTCATTATCTTCAGTTGATCCATCTATCCTGCTCTGTACACCGGCTTCAAATTTATCAGTTTTATTAATGGGCAGTGTGTAATCGATTTTAAAGCGATAATCAGTGGAAGGCCCGGTTTCCGTGGATTTTTGACCACTGGTAATTTCACCGGCCATATTTTCCAAAAAATTAACACTTTCTTCACCGCCGTCCCGGGTACTGTAATTTGCCTGTCCCAGCAGTTTATGACCGTCATCATCGAATTTGTGTTGATAATCCAAACTGAACTGGTAATAATTTCCACTGCGTTCCGATTCGTCTATACTTAAATATTCCTTCTTAATGTTGTCAATATTATTAAATTCTTCGTACAGCATTTCCATATCACGGTTGTGTGAGCGGTTACCATAGGTTCCGCCAATACTCAACACATCCATGTCTGTCAGAAAGAGGTCCACGCCGCCACGAATTGAATAAGGTTCCCATCTGATGGTCATATCGCCGCTGCCGATCGTGGTATGAGTGGTCCCTTCAAGATTGGTAAGTCTGCGCTCGGTATTGCGCTCGCCGGTAAATTCGCGATGGCTGTAATCCATGCTAACAAAGGCAGCGTATTTGTGGTTGCGATAGCTGATCATCGCGTCGGCGCCGTATTTATTATTGAGGCCGGCGTCCGCCGTCACAATACCACTGATGCCTTCCAGTTTGGATTTTTTCATCTTTACATTAAGGATTCCGGCCACACCATCGGGGTCAAATTTTGCCGAAGGATTGGTAATGATCTCGATATTCTCAATCTTGGAAGCGGGCAGTTGCTGCAATATTTCATTGGGCTCCAGAATGGTGGGCTTGCCATCAATGAGCACCGTAAAATTTTCACTGCCGCGAAGGGCTACATTGCCTTCGATATCCACGGTAACAGAGGGCACATTTTCCAGTACATCCACTGCAGAACCCGAAGCGGAAACTGCCTGCGAACCAACATTCACCACTTTTTTATCGATCTGAAAAGCCACTGACACCCGGTCCGCTTCCACCAGCACTTCATCCATGTTGATCAATTCCGGTGTCAGGTATATCTCTCCGGTATCAAAAACCTTTTTAGTTGGACGAATTCCAACCCGGTCCATCCGTTTTTTTGCATATCCCATGAACTGGACATCAAGCCGGTACATGCCCGGACGCACTTTTTCAACCTGAAAAATTCCGTCTTCATTGGTCACATTGCCATACACAAGGGTCGAATCCCGCTTGCTGACCAACATTACATTGGCATATTCAACAGGTTCTTTGGTTTCATCATTAAATACTTTTCCGGTAACTGTGATCTCTCTGTTCATATTTGCGGCGTTCATATTTCCGCCCCGGCCCTGTCCGTACAAACCGATAACCATCATGATCATTAAAATAAAACCTGTCAATAAACTTTTTCTCATCTGCTTTTCTCCACTTTTTAAAAATTAAAAATCTGTCACAATTATAGTTAGACATAGTGATTGACTAAAGGTTAAATAGATTTCAATTATTTCTACTAAAAATTGAAAATAATGTTCATAACTCTTATACTAAAAAGTGAACTTAACCATTATCAAAAGGGGTCATCATGAAATTCTTATCATTCCTGCGTGAATTCGCTGTCACTTTTATTTTAGTCTTAATCGTCAATGCCATCGTGGTCTATTTTTATGAATTAATTGCCCACGGAACAGGCGCTTTCAATTGGGAAAGCTCTGTACAATTCGCCATCATTCTGGGCATTGTGCTGCCATTAACCCGAATCATAAAATAGACGGCCGCGGCATATTTGTGGATAAACACTCAGAATCGGGCAGCCTGATTCTTCATTCGTTTCATAGCCCTTTTCGTCTGTTTCATTCATTAATAATAATGCTTATTTCCAAAAACTGGCACCATTTTCATAAATTAAATAAATTACAGGGCTTTTTTTAACTTAATTATTGAATTCCGATCATGGTATACAATAATCCACAGGAGGGACAATGAAAAAATTTCTAATTCTTTTTTTAAGTATTTCCGTTCTGGTCATGGCAAATAGTGATTTCACGCTGCTGCCGCGACTGACCGAACAAACCCGCCCGTTTTTTGATCAATATCCAAATTACGACGGTAAAAAAGTAACTATATTCGTGATGGATACCGGTGTTGAGATCAGCCTGCCGGGCCTGGACAAAAATCCTGATGGGTCAGTTAAAGTTGTGGATGTTTATGACGCGGCGCGTTCCGGTGATATTGACTGGATCGAGCCGGAATTCCGCGACATCGACGGCACTACCTTTATGACCAATAATGATGATATATTTCTGAAAGATTACAAAGACTTTAACCTGGAGGACAAAAAAGTCTACCTGGGTATTATTAAGGAAGAGGCCTTCCAAAACAGTGTTGCCAAAGATATCAACGGCAATGGCAAAACCGATGACGCCTGGGGATTTATTACCTTTCAGGAATCAGAAGATAACTGGGCGGTTGTAATGGACACCGATATGGACGGATCGCTGCAAGGTGAAACCATTGTTCACAATTACGACGAAAAACACGAATCAATCATGCTGCCGCGAAAAAATCCCTTATCCAATCATCAATGGATGGCGCTAACGGTTAAAATCTATCCTGGCCGGAAAGTGACCAATTTTCATTTTGAAGACGGCGCTCACGGTACCCATGTGGCAGGAATCGCTGCCGGCTACCATATCAACGGCGATCCCGATGTCAACGGCCTGGCCCCTGCTGCCAATGTGGTCAGTATCAAGATCAGTGACGGAAAATTATTTGGTTCCGCCACCAACACCGGCTCAAAAAAGCGGGGGCTGGAATATGTCTCCCAATATATGAAAGAGCATGGCGGCTACGGCGTGATCAATATTAGCTTCGGCATCGAATCCTCCAATGAAGGCTTTTCGGATATTGACAATATTTTCAATGAATTTGCCATCAACAATCCCAATGTGATCGTCTGTACTTCTGCCGGTAATGAAGGCCCCGGGTTATCCAGTATCGGCACGCCATCATCGGCACAGCACATCATCGCTTCCGGCGCGTCTATGTACTACAAAACCGGTCGCGATAAATATGGCTGGACTTTGGAAGAGACAAAGATTCTGCAATTCAGTTCCCGTGGCGGCGAATGCACCAAGCCCGATGTCATTTCTCCCGGAGCAGAACTATCCACTGTTCCCCGCTGGGAAACCAATGATTTTTACTGGGGAACCAGTATGGCGTCCCCCTATACCGCCGGAGAAATTGCTGCTGTATTGAGCGGTCTGGCCGCCGAATATCCGGATAGAATGGCCTCCGCGGCTCTGGTTCAGCACGGACTGCGTGAGACATCAACCTTTATGGACGGCTACACTTATCTGGACCAGGGAAACGGCAAGGTTGACATGCTCAAATTATTCAAATGGCTTAAAGGCGAAATCGAAGAGCCAGCGCCTGTGCATTTCAATATCAGCACAGAAACTTTCACCCCTTCCCTGCCCCAAAAAAAGTCCAATTCAATTTACTGGCGCATCTCGGATATTAATGATGTCCCTGAAGACATCAAACTCAAAATCAAGCCGGAATTCAATGACAAAGTATTACGCAAAGATATCGACGGCTTTTTTGCCAAATATACAGTAAAAAGCGACAATCGCTGGGCAAAACCGCGCAATCGCAAAATATCGCTCCTGAGGGATCTGGGTGAAACGGTCACCATTAAACTGGATACTGATGATTTTGAAGAAAATGAGATGCGTGTGGGTAAAATAAAATTTACACCCGATGGCAATTATCAAAATATCGGGCAGGAAGTTTTTGTCACAGCTATCAACCCCATCCGCTTCACAGAAGCCAATAATTTCACTTACCGGGCTGCCGGTCAACAGGTAACCCCCGGTCATCAAAATCGTTATTTCCTGGCATTGCCTTTTGGCAGCAGCGCCATGACTATCAAAGTGAATGCTGACAATAGTGATTATGCCAAATTACAGACCTATATTCTCGACAATCATGGGTTGCCGGCCGGCCGTTTAGGTCCTATTTCCAGTGACGGTGAACGATTGGAAACAGAAAAAACGATTCGCGGCCTGGAACACGGTGTTTACGAACTTGTGGTGCTGGGTGATCCCAGTGGAAAAAAAGCAAGCAGTTATGATGTTGAAGTTTTCTTTGAAGGAGTTGAATTTTGCGAGGAAGAAAAGAAAAACCTCACCTTTAGCAACGGCAATGCGCCTGGCTTTTCCGGTAAATTGACACCGGTGCTTGATACTTATAAAGATATTGCTCTCAGTGGCGAGATCAATGGCTATGGTAAGAAGGAAATTGTCAGCTTCGGAGAAACGGATACCATTACTCATTCCTTCGAAAAAACCGAAACTGATAAAGCCGTGGCCTTTAAAATTGATATGCCTCTGAAATATCATACAAATTTCACTGATATTATGATCACAGCGGAAAATTCTGACGGCAAACAATTACGCATGTCTGGCATCGGCACAAAGGATAATACCTTTTATATTCCCTCCTCTGTTCCTGCCGGAAAATATACGCTAAAGATTCTTCCCGCCTATGCCGACTATGTCAAAAGGGAAAAATTCGACCTGGATATGGAAGAAGTCCATTATTTCAATGAGAAATATACCGGCGCGGAGTCTTTTCCGGAAAACACCTTGTTTCAGAATGAAAATTATTCTTATACCGTTAAACTGAATGCAGCGCCACCACTGATCCCTGATGATTATTACTATTTCGGTAATGTAAAAATTATCCAGCGCGGTAAAACGCTGGCAGAAAAGATCATTCGTGCCGAGAAATAAATTTTATTGATTACAGATTACAGAAGGCGGCAAATGATTTTGTCGCCTTTTTTTATCTTCCGAAACCATCAGAAGGCTAAGCCCTCAACTTCACTCTTTTCAAATGGTTGCAAACTTTTGAAATGGTGTTCAATACACAACACGAAATACTAGGGATAGCGATTAAATTAGAGTGGTTTATTAAAACCGCTTGTTGCCAAAATGCACACATTGTATTAAATTCATCACATGAAATCTTTTAACTGGAACAGAAACAAAAATAATTGGCTAAAAGAGAATAGAAAAATTTCATTTGAAGATATTGTTTTCTATATAAATAATGGATTTTTAATTGATGATATAAACCATCCAAACACAGAAAAATATAAAAACCAAAGAATATTCTTGGTGGATATAAAAAACTATGTCCATTTAGTTCCGTATGTCGAAAATAGGAAAGAATTTTTTTTAAAAACAATTATTCCAAGTCGAAAAATGACAAAACAATATTTGGGAGATAAAAAATGAGTAACAACTTAAATAAAGAAGAACAAGAAATTTTAGAGTCTTTTGAAAGAGGCGAATGGCAGTCTGTTCCAAATTTTAAAGAGCGAAAAAAAGAACTGAAAGCCGCTGCTGTACAAACTTTGAAAAAGAACAAAAGAGTCAATATACGCATGACAGAGAAAGATCTTATAGAAATTAAGAAAGTCGCCAATGAGGAGGGATTGCCCTATCAAACATTAATATCAAGTATTTTGCATAAATACATTAATGGAAGATTGGTAACCAAATAAAATCACACCTCAATTATTTAAATTACGAACAAGGAGATTGGCCTGCATTATTCATAAAAATATGAACAATGCCCGCTTCGTGCCGTTTCGTTTCCTTTCGTCAAGAGCCGGATATTCTAGAGGAATCTATCGGGATTAACCTGAATATCATTTTATCAGTCAAAGGCGGTATGTTCCATGAATTTTCCAAACTATTTTTCTATGATTTATCTTATAAACTATTCATTTAATTGGCTTTACTTTAAGAGTTTGAAAATTCATGAATAATTCAGGTTAGACTTTCAGGCTAAAACTAAAAAGTCCCGGCTCTCACCGGGACTTTTTATTTATCTAATATGAAATACTATTCATTTTCTTCAATCGCGGCCTGGGCAGCTGCCAGACGTGCGATCGGTACACGATAAGGAGAACAAGATACGTAATTCATACCCACTCTGTGGCAGAATTTTACGGAACTGGGTTCACCACCATGTTCACCACAGATACCTACTTTCAGGTCTTTGTTAGTTGAGCGTCCTTTTGTGGTACCCATTTCAACTAACTGACCCACACCTTCCTGGTCTAATACCTGGAAAGGATCGTTTTCAAGGATCTTCTTTTCTTTATAAATCGGCAGGAATGATCCGGCATCATCACGGGAATAACCAAAAGTCATCTGTGTCAGGTCATTGGTACCAAAAGAGAAAAATTCCGCTACTTCAGCCACTTTATCAGCAGTCAGGGCAGCCCGTGGAATTTCAATCATTGTACCTACCTGGAAATCGATAGTATCGCCTTTTTCTTCAAAGACTTTCTGGGCAGTTTCACGAATGATATCCGCCTGCATTTCCAGTTCTTTCTTGGTTCCGATCAATGGCACCATGATTTCCGGTTTCGCATCAATACCTTCGGCTTTACAATTCAGCGCCGCTTCGATAATTGCGCGAGCCTGCATTTCAGTGATTTCCGGGTAAGTATTTCCCAGACGGCAGCCGCGATGTCCCAGCATTGGGTTGAACTCGGAAAGTGATTCCACTTTGGCTTTGACTTCTTCGGCTGAAACACCCATTTCTTTGGCCATTTCTTCCTGATTTTTAGGTTCATGAGGTACAAATTCGTGCAGGGGCGGATCAAGCAATCTGACAGTCACGCCAAATCCGTCCATAACTTTGAAAATACCTTCGAAATCTTCCCGCTGCATCGGCAGTAATTTTGCCAGTGCTTTTCTGCGGCCTTGTTCATTATCAGCCAGAATCATTTCACGAACTGCTTTGATTCTGTCGCCTTCAAAAAACATGTGCTCCGTACGGGTCAGGCCAATTCCCCGGGCGCCAAAGTCACGGGCAACCTGAGAATCATTAGGATTATCAGCATTGGTTCTGACGTACATTCTGGTATATTTATCACAAAGGTCCATCAACTTACCGAAATCTCCGCTAACTTCAGGATCCATTGTTTTGATTTTACCTTCCAGGACAGCGCCGGTAGACCCATTCAGGGAAAGCCAGTCGCCTTCTTTTAGGGTTGTGCCTTTGATGGTCATTGTTTTTTTGGTGTAATCGATTTTTACATCGCCGGCACCGGATACACAGCATTTTCCCATACCGCGGGCCACAACAGCAGCGTGTGAGGTCATACCGCCACGGGCTGTCAAAATACCATTCGCCGCTTCCATACCGCTGATGTCTTCGGGAGAAGTTTCAATACGCACCAGAATAACTTCTTCGCCCTTTTCTTTCCATTCCGCGGCATGATCCGCAAAAAATACGACTTTGCCGGTAGCAGCGCCCGGAGAGGCGGGCAGACCGGTGGTCATTGTATTGGCTTCCGCCAGTGCGTCGGTATCGAAAACAGGGTGTAGTAATTCATCCAGCCTATTGGGTTCGACACGTTTAACAGCAGTTTTTTCATCGATCATGCCTTCATCCAGCATATCCATGGCCATTTTTACCATCGCCGCGCCGGTTCTTTTTCCGGTACGTGTCTGGAGCAACCATAATCTGCCGTCCTGAATTGTGAATTCCAGGTCCTGCATATCAGCATAATGCTCTTCCAGTTTCTGCTGAACTTTATCTAATTCTTTGTAAACTTTTGGCATGGTTTCTTCGAGTGAGGGATATTTTTCTTTTCTTTCTTTTTCAGATACATTGGCCCTATCAGCCCATCTTTTAGAACCCTCAATGGTAATTTCCTGAGGAGTTCTAACTCCGGCAACCACATCTTCACCCTGTGCATTGATCAGGTACTCACCATTGAAAATATTTTCGCCAGTGGCCGCGTCGCGTGTAAAAGCAACGCCTGTGGCAGAATTTTCACCCATGTTTCCATAAACCATGGACTGAACATTGACTGCGGTTCCCATATCATCGGAAAGGCCGTTCATTGCACGGTATTTGATGGCGCGGGGATTGTCCCAACTACCAAATACAGCGCCGATAGCCGCCCATAACTGATCCCATGGATCAAAAGGGAATTCCTGATCGGAGTATTCTTTAGTCACTTTTTTGAACTTGGCGACGATTTCTTTGAGATCGGCAACATCAAGTTCTGTATCGTTTTCAACGCCCTTTTTTTCTTTGGCTTCATCAAGTACTTTTTCATAAGGGTCATGGTGTTCGCCGTCTTTGGCGGCTACGCCAAGAACAACATCACCGAACATCTGCATGAAACGACGGTAGGAGTCCCAGGCAAATCTTTCATTGCCTGATTTTTTTGCCAGGCCCACAACGGTTTCATCGTTGAGTCCCAGGTTCAATACAGTGTCCATCATACCGGGCATGGAGACAGCGGCGCCGGAACGGACCGATACTAACAGAGGATTTTCAGTAGAACCAAATTTCGCATCCATAATATCTTCAACATATTTGATGCCTGCTTCTACTTCATCTTTGATCGCAGCAAAGGTTTTTTCTTCGCCATTTTTTACATAATTCAAACACTCTTCTGTAGTAATTGTGAACCCAGCCGGTACCGGTACACCGATACGATTCATTTCGGCAAGGTTAGCACCTTTTCCACCGAGAAGCGGTTTTTGACTGGCTACTCCTTCTGCTTCACCAGCACCAAAAGTATAAACTGATTTTCCCATAAATACCTCTTTATTTTTAATTAACGTTTGTCATGTTTTTACCAACCCTAAATATACTTAGCTAAACTATTTTTTTCAACAATAATAAATGACTGCCGATTCTATCCCCAATAATTTTATGAGCTTCTAATAGATCAGGAAATATTAACCTGGATTTATGCTTCACAATGCCACAATTTCAAACTTTCCGCGAATGCCAATTTTATCATCACAGATGACAATTGCAGATAAAATTTCTGTGAATTTTTCCGTTTCCGCTAATACACTTTCTATATCATTAACTGTTTTCACCTTATTTCCAAAGGCTGTGGCAAAAGCATCAGCCAAACCCGCATTTTCACAGGCGATCATCACTGCGTCAGCATTGCCGGAACTCAGTGAGGGACCAATTTTACCGGAGGAGGTACAAATTCCCAATGGAGTTTCACTGGCAGGAATTTTCACGCCGATTTTTTCTGACAAAGGGGAGTCACCGGCGAAAACGGATAAGGTGATCTTATCCACTACATTTATATAGATGTCTCCACCGTTTTCCACGATGATTTCATTGGGGTGAAATTTTTCCTCGATTTTTGTGCCGATATATTCCGAGGTGAATCCCGCTACAGCACTCATAGGGCCGATACCGGCATGGTTGCCGGCTTTGATCATGGTCTCCATTTCCGGCGATATATTATCGGGCATTTTAATGGGAGATAAAGATTTTTGAATGATTGGATACTGACTGATATTTTCTTCCAGATTCTTCCATAATTTTCCCAGCTCTGATAGAGCAAACTGTTTCAATTCCTGGCTGGTTTCAATAGGATTAACACCGATCCAGAGGTCGCTCTGCTTGTAGGAGACCAGAAAGGAATTAAATCTTCCCTGTCGCATATTTTCACGGTATGTTCTGGGTTGGTAGGTCATTTTTTAAGGTTTTCCACGAATTACACGAATAATTCAGGTTAAGACAATTTAGAAAAATTTGTACTTATTTACCAACCCTTGTGTCCGGCAACTGCCGGATCGCAAGGGTTCTATTATCCGCGTGAATCCGCCGGTAAAAATCACTCACTGAAATGTATTTCAAACAGTCTCAATGGACAAGCATTAACACAGAGTTCACAAACAATGCATTTTTCAGTGTTGAAAGCCAGCTGGCTGTTTTTATTCATCGTCAATGCCTCGGAAAAACAAACGGCAGTGCAGGCACCGCAATGGATGCAGTTATCTTCATGCCAATGAACTTTTTTCTCCACAGAATGGCAGGATATTCGATTATCGGTCAGATATTGTTTCGCTTTCTCGATATTGCTTTCCGGCGCTTCCATTTCCAGGAACAAAGTACCTTCTTCACCGGCACTGATATTGGCTTTGATGATATTGATCCTGATATCAAATTGCTTGACCAGATTATAAGTGATCGGTTCATTGGTTTCATCAGAAGGAAATGTCAATACGTATCGTTTTTTCATGATTGTCCTTTATTTTTTACCCCGAAATATGCGGAAAGAACGAAAAATTTTATTGTTCATTTTTTTCGTATATTTCGTGGTTAAAATTCTTCATTCTTTGTCTGTATTTAATGGTTTCGTTATTGTATTATCTGGAAATAATTGGACGGGTTCTGTGAGCAGAAATTGATTCGATTCGATCTTTGTTTTGAGAATATCGGCAATTTGCCGCGCTTTGAACAGGCTGGACATGGGCGCTGTCCGAATTTTTTTATTTCGAAATTCCACAATTCCCGATTGCAATACCTCGTAATTAGTGGTTCCAATCTGTGGATGACCAAGGGTCCCGTAATCACAGATCACTGTTTCAATTTCCCGGTTTTTAATGGAAGCCCGTTTCGCCATATCGGCATCCAGTATCGGAATCGGTATTCCCATGCCGATGAACATACTGACGCCATATTTCTCAAAATAGGCGGCTTTCAGAAACTCCGCTGACATTTGTTTCAGATCACCGGTAACGGCTATAGTGGCGGCATTACCGATCGGAATTCCTTTTTCATTTTTTGGGACACTGCGATTGAATTGGGTGCCATACCAGGTGACATATCCTTCCGCGCCACAGAGAAATATTCGCGTGCCAATGCCGATTGTACGAAAGTCAGGATCATTGAGTAAAGGACTTAGTTCACCGGATGTGGAATAATTAATATTTCCCAATTTCGGTAGCAGATTTCCCATGTAAGTATAGATAATTTTATTGGTGGTATTGGTTGCCGCCGGATAATTCTGATAAGCATTCCGCGGATTATAGAGATAAAATTCATTGATATTCTCTTTATTGATTGTGGTTTTAACGTAAGTGCCGGGATAACAATCAGTACCTTTGGCTTTGGCTTCCAGCACCACATCTTTGCCTTGCAGCAGGTCTTCAATAACATGGGCGCCGCCGTAAGTGGGTTCGCTTTCTGATTCGGCAGTAGCACCGACATAGGTATCCACCGCCGCCAATCCGCCGTAAGCCGGCACGTTATTTAACTTAATCTCCTCCATACGGGTGGGCGGGTCAGCATGGCCAAAGTTTATAAAAGCACCGGAAGAACACATGGCGCCAAAGGTCGCGGTTGTGACCACGTCCACTTTTTGGGCAATTTCCTCAGCCGGTGTGTTTTCCGACATTTGTGAGACTTCTTCCGCTGTCAGGACAACAGCTTTTCCCTTTTTAATTTTTTCATTTATCTCTGCTACTGTTTTCTTTATTTTCATAGTTCATACTCTTTCAATCTTATTCGAATTCATTTAATCAATTATGCCTGCAAAAATTTTCCCATCTCTCATTTTCATAGTATAATCAAATTTTTCTGCCGGATAAATTTGATAGGGGCTGTCCAAAAGATACAATAATTTTAAAAATTCGGAATTATTTCATGTTTCACCGAATCGGACAACAGGAATTGTCCTCTACATTTTTTCACAACGGTTTTTTTGGGACAGCCTCCTACAACTTTTCATTCAAAAAACGCTCTATGTATGGCTCTTACAGCCCTGGTTTTATTTTCCTTTTTAATGATAAAATAAGTAGCCACGCTGGAGGCCCCGGAACATATAATATTTACATTGATTTTCTCTTCCGACAAAGCGCCGAACATACAGGCAGCAATGCCATGATTATCCGCCAGTCCTTTACCCACCGCCGCGACTAATGTCACATCATCGCTCAGCACAATTTCATTAACCGCTTTCAGGCCCAGGCTCCTGGCATGGTTGTAAGCTTTTAGCAGATCTTTTTTATCCAGCAAAAAATTGATTGATGTCTGGGCCGTCAAAACCGTTTTAATGTTAATCTTTTCACGGTCAAAATCGCCGGTAACTTTCGCCAGAATTCCAGGTTTGATACCCACACCCGGGCCTTCCAGCCGAAGTACGCCGAAATCATCGCTGGTAGTGACGCTTTTGATCACTTTTTCCGATACATCACTTTCATGGTCGATAATGGAATGAGGCTTGATTCCCTTTTCAGGTTCATTAATATTAAATATGCGAATTGGAATATTATCGAACATCAGTGGTTCAATAGTACGGGGATGCAAAATTTTCGCACCAAAGTAGGCCAATTCCGCTGCTTCCGTATAGTCCAGACGCTGAATTTCAATGGGATGATCGACAATTTTCGGGTCCGCGCTGAGGAAGCCCTTGACATCTTTCCAGATGTCGAGAGACTCGGCATTGATACATTTGGCAATGGAAGCCGCTGAATAATCACTGCCGCCCCGGCCCAGCAAAGTCACTTTGTTTTCTGCTGATATACCGTAAAATCCCGGCACAATAAAAATTTTATCTTCCGCCAGATTCGCTTTTACTGGGTCATGGGAGCGATTAAAATCCACCGTGGCATTGCCGAACTCACCATCGGTGTATAAACCGATTTCTTCCGGCAATATTTCCACACAGTCAACCCCATTATCCTGCAAAACAGAAGTCAGAATGAGACTGCTCAGGCGTTCGCCGTAACTAAGCACCAGATCTTCCAGGAACAAGGGAATATCACCAATATAATGCATCCCCAACAGGTAGCGCTCCAGTTGATTGAGGCGCACGGTGGTTTTTTCGAATACTTCCTTTTGCAATATTGTTGACTGGATCAGGTCTTCAATGATCTGCTTTTTCATATCCGATAAGGATTCTGTCAGCCCTTTGATTTTCCCCCCATCGGACAAAATCACCGCTAAATGCTCCGTCAGCAGATTGGTAATACCATAAAATGCCGATACCACGATCACGAGCGGACGATTGTATTCTTTTACCCTGCGGATAATGGTCTTCATGCCCTCTTTGTCACGAAGATTAGACCCGCCGAATTTCACAACAATTTTTTTCATCCGGACAGCAAACCTTTTTTATAGATCAATTCCGCATTCAGAACAGCGGCGCCGGCAGCCCCGCGAATAGTATTATGGGAGAGGGCAATGAATTTAAAATCCAACACCGGGCATTCCTGCAGCCGCCCGACACTGACCACCATGCCTTTGTCAATATTCCGCTGCAGTTTTGGTTGCGGCAAACTTTCTTCTTCAAAATAGACCACCGGTTGCTTCGGCGCCATGGGCAAGTCTAGTTCCTGGGGCTCGCCTCTGAACCCCGCCCAGCATTTTTTAATATCTTCGATCGTGGCTTTGGATTTTAATTTAATGGAAAGAGCTTCCAGATGGCCGTCAATCACCGGCACCCGGTTACACTGCGCACTGAAGATTATATCAACCTCCTTAACTTTTCCGTCTTTCACTGTTCCCAGAATTTTCAGGGGCTCAGTCTGCATTTTCCCCTCTTCATTACCGATATAAGGAACAACATTGTCAATAATATCCAGGGAAGAAACACCGGGATAACCGGCCCCGGACAAGGCTTGCATGGTCACCACATGAACCGCATCAACACCAAATTTATCCTGGATCGGTTTCAGTGGCAGAGCCATGCCAATGGTAGAACAATTAGGATTGGTAATGATAAATCCCTTTCCGTATTTTTGTTCTTTGATCAGCTCAAGATGGTCCGCATTGATTTCCGGGATCATCAGCGGGACGTCGGGATCAAACCGGTGGTTCCTGGAATTGGAGATCACAGCATAACCGGCTTTGGCGAATTCCACTTCGATCTCTCCGGCCACACCGGCATCCAATCCGGAAAACACAATCTGACAATCCAGATTTGGCTTACATTCCCGGACTTCCATCATTGCAATGTTTTCCGGAATTGGCGTTTGCATGAACCAATTAACAGCATCTTTGTATATCTTACCGGCCGACCGCCTGGAAGCGGCAACCTCTGTTATTTCAAACCACGGATGATTTTCCAGCACCTGGATGAATTTCTGGCCAACACTTCCTGTTGCTCCCAAAATTCCAACTTTGATTTTCATTTTTTCAACTCCTGTTAATTGATATGTTTTCGATTGTTCAATTTATATTTTTTTAATTTTTTACTACCTTTTGAAATCATTAAAACCGGCCTGATTTTAATGAACAAAAAATTAACAAACCCGAGAGAAAATAAAAACTGATAATTAGATATTCTACAAATATTTGTGAGATTGATAAAAATTTGTTAAAACTTCACATTCGGCCAATAAAAACAGGATTATTCTGATATATTCTAAATTTTCTATACACACTCTGTTTTCTTAAGCCGCAATATTTCATCATATGACACAAAAGAACTGTCATTTTCACAGTATCATGGTCTCTATCCTACATTATTCATAGAAATATGAACAATGCCCGCTTCGCGCCGATACGTTTCCTGCGGAAACTATCGGGA
>CAZCHS010000071.1:0-1438 GCA_964498725.1 uncultured bacterium
CCCGATAGTTTCTGCTGGCACATCCGGCTTTTGACGGAAGGAAACGTATCGGCGCAAAGCGGGCATTGTTCATATTTTTATGAATAATGTAGTTAAAGACTCGTTCCCAATTAAATTTGAAAAATTTTTTTACTATAAAACCTTCTTTCCATTGCAATTCCAATCCATATATCCTTAGCTTGAACCTATGAAAAATCTAAAAGGAAGTTTTGGCACCGCGCGAATTTTCACCGATAAGGTGGACAATACAACCATTTCACAGGTCAAAGAGCTGTTGGAACAAGACTGGACAAAAGGCCTGAAAATCCGTATCATGCCCGATTGTCACGCCGGCAAAGGATGCACCATTGGCACCACCATGACCATTGAGGATAAAATCGTCCCAAACCTGGTGGGCGTTGACATTGGCTGTGGCATGGCCATGGCAAAGTTGGGAAAAACAAACATTAACTTTGAACAGTTGGATGATTTCATTCATCGTAATATACCGGCCGGGTTCAACATTCACTCCTCCCGCAAAAAATTTGATCCGCTCTATGATCTGCACTGCCTGGAAAAAATTAATCAGGACCGTGCCCTGAAAAGTGTCGGGACTTTGGGGGGCGGCAATCATTTTATCGAAGTGAATAAGGATGATGATGACCAATTCTACCTGGTGGTTCATTCCGGCAGCCGGAATCCGGGCAAACAAATCGCTGACCATTATCAAAAACTCGCCTACAATATTTTGAAAAAATCCGGTCAGGTAAAACGAGACCTGGCCTATTTGCAGAATAAAGATTTTGATGATTACCTTGACGATATGGCAATCGCCCAGCAATACGCTTCCACGAACCGGTTTACAATGTTAAATAACCTGCTTAAGAATTTCCTGCAAATTGACCCTGCTTCCGTTTCAATTTCCGAAACCATTCATAATTATATCGACATGAAAAACATGATTCTCAGGAAAGGCGCGATATCAGCACAAAAGGGCGAAGAGGTGCTGATCCCCATGAATATGCGGGACGGCTCACTCATTTGTGTGGGAAAAGGTAACCGGGACTGGAATTATTCCGCGCCCCACGGCGCCGGCCGGATCATGAGCCGCAGACAGGCCAAGAAGCGCTTAAATCTGAAAGACTTCAAAGACTCGATGGCAGGCATTTACACTACTTCCATACGCAAATCCACTCTGGATGAAGCGCCGATGGTTTATAAATCCATGGATGAAATCCTGGAATACATTGAACCGGCAGTTACGGTCAAGAAGATTATTAAACCGTTATATAATTTCAAAGGATAGAATAGAAACCTTGCAAATGGTTGAAAACCTTTGCAATGGTTGGTTCTTACCAAAATTTTCTACTCTTTTTGAGAACTCTGTTTCCCTTTCAGGGAAAATCAAAACTGCAAGCTGTATTGAGGCTGTCCCAAAAGGTATAATCTGTCATCCTGA
>CAZCHS010000071.1:1538-17883 GCA_964498725.1 uncultured bacterium
TTTTTCTTATCTGAATTACTTCATGAAGACACATTTTTTAATACTGGTAAATTCACCAATTTCCAGTTTATAAAAGTAAACACCTGTGCTGTGATTGCCGGCATTCCATTCTACCCGATGGTATCCGGCCGGTTTATTACCCTGTTCAATCACCTCAACCAGGTTACCCATAGCATCATAGATTGCAACTTTTACTGCTTCCTGTTTCGGCAGTGTATAACTGATCGTAGTCGTTGGGTTAAAGGGATTTGGATAGTTTTGATTCAGTTGGTATTTCAGTGGTAATTGTTTCGGATCATCAGTATTTGTTACACCTTCACTGGTGGAATATTTAACTATCTTTCCCAATGTTTCGTGAATGTTGTTGGATACAAAATATCCAATGTTTTCGCTGACCATATCCAGTGATTGACAGCCTTGCTGTTCAGTAATAGTATTAAACATTTCCTCAAAATGGCCTTCCCAGGTTTGACCAAAATCCGGTGTACTTACGACTGAAACAGTACTCGGCATTCCATAGCCAACCATCCAGCAAGTATTTTCATCAATGAATTGGACTTCGTTCATACTGGAACCACGCCCCGGTTGAAACTCTTCATGATATGTCCAGGTTTCACCACCATCTTCCGTGGTCCAGACCAGACTACAACCAGCGATTCCACCAATCACAATACCCTTCTGGCTATTGACAAATTCTACATCCCGAATGGAGGGTTTATCAGAATCCAGTTTCATTTGTTTCATAAATGTCCAGGAATTTCCGCCATCTGTTGTTTTGTATAGATATCCATGATAGGAGACCGCCCATCCCACAGTAGCATTGATAAAGGAAATTCCCATAATTTCATAATCAGTTTCTGGAAAATTGTCACAGACTGTTGTCCAGGTTTCACCACCGTCAGTGGTCTTTTTGATCAGGGGATTAAAGTCGGGATCGCCACCACCGGCATATCCTACCTGGTCGGAAACAAAATCAAATTCATGAATAAAAATATCATCCTGCAACACTACCTGCCAGCTTTGACCGCCATCTTTTGACATCAATATACCATCAGATTCATCGTCAGCGCCGTAATCAAAATTGGTGAGGAGCAATGTGTTTTCATCTTTAACATGCAAAACGCCCCGCCCAAGCGATTCCAGTTGTTCATTCCAGGTTTGACCGCCGTCTTCTGTTTTGTAAAGATGATTTTCGGAAACCACCCAGCCAATATCGGGATTGGCAAAGCGAATATGCCACAAAGCTTCTTCCACCGGAAAATCCAATTGTTCCCATTTTGCAAAGGCTGTTCCGGCTATTAAAACACAGAGGATTAAACTGATAATTTTAGATATTTTCATACTAAATCTCCTCAGAATATTTGAAAATTATTTAGCTCGTTTGAATAATAACAACACCAATCTATTCATTTCTGCGATTATAGTCAAACTACTCAAACAAAAAACCTCGCAGGTTATTGAAACCTGCGAGGTTCAAAGGATATAAATAATTGTTTATGATAATTATTCTTTTACATCCACATTAGCCAGTTTCAGCATAATGGCTTTTTGAATGTGCATTCTGTTTTCCGCTTCATCAAACATGATGGAATGGGGGCCGTCAACCACTTCGCTGGTGATTTCATCGCCACGGTGAGCCGGCAGGCAATGCATCGCGTAAACATCCTTTTTAGCATAGGATAATAATTCAGTGTTCACCTGATACGGGGCAAAGACCTTTTTGCGCTCTGCGGCTTCGTCTTCCTGGCCCATTGAGGCCCATACATCTGTGTAAACCACGTCGGCATCTTTGACCGCTTCTTTGGGATCGCGGATATATTCGATTTTGCTGAGACCGGCTTTTTTGGCATTTTCCAGTGTTGCTTCATCGGCTTCATAGCCTTCCGGCCCGGAAATCACCAGGTGCATCGGCAGTCTGGCCGCCAGGTTGATCCAGGAATTAGTAATATTATTGCCATCACCGATATAAACAACTTTCAGGTCTTTCAGATGTCCGCGGTGTTCCAATATTGTAAAAATATCCGCCATAATCTGGCAGGGATGGTTATAATCGGTCAGTCCATTAATAACCGGTACTCTTGAGTATTCGGCTAATTCCAGCATGTGGTCGTGGCTAAACAGTCTGGCCATGATAAAATCATCATATCTGGATACAACTCTGGATATATCTTTAACTGCTTCTCTTTTGCCGATGCCAATATCATTGGGGCCTAAAAAGATCGCGTGTCCGCCTAACTGTGTCATGCCTGTTTCAAAGGAAACACGGGTGCGGGCTGAGGGTTTGGCAAAGATCATTGCCATGGTTTTGCCTTTGAAGGGCAGAAATTCATCGCCGTTTTTTACTTTAGCCTTGACTTTTCTTGCGATTTCGAAAGTTTCCAAAATCTCCTCGGTTGTGAAGTCTGTAATGTGTAGAAAGTTGAAAGCCATAATCTCTCCTTAATCTTTCACTGTTAATAAGTTACTATATTTCTCCCTGTCCTGTTTTATAAGATATATTTACTCAGGTCTTTGTCCTGAATAATTTCGTTTAATTTTTCCTGCACCATTTTTTGAGTAATGGTAATATTCTCCTGCACTTCGTCCGGCACATTGTAAAGAATATCTTCCAGTAGTGTGGAGAGGATCGTATGCAACCGGCGGGCGCCAATATTTTCCATCTTGTCATTGGCCTTGGTCGCCAGCAGCGCGATTTCTTCCACCGCGTCATCTTCAAAAGTGATATCAACTCCCTCAGTTGACAGCAAAGCTTTATACTGCTTGAGCAGGGCATTTTTAGGATTTTTCAGTATCTTGATGAAGTCGTCCTGCGTCAGACTGCTGAGTTCCTGGCGAATGGGAAACCGTCCCTGCAATTCCGGAATCAAATCCGACGGCTTGGTCATGTGAAAAGCCCCGGCGGCAATAAATAATATGTGATCCGATCGGACAACACCATATTTTGTCTGCACATTTGAGCCTTCAACAATCGGCAGAATGTCACGCTGGACACCCTCACGGGAAACATCCTGGCCTTTTCCGCCGGCTTCACTGTTTTTGGCAATTTTGTCAATTTCATCGAGAAATACAATGCCAGACTGTTCCACCCGTCGAATTGCTTCTTTTTTAATGGCTTCCATATCGATCATTTTCTGGGCTTCTTCCACTTTGAAAAATTCACGGGCTTCCGCCACTGTAACCTTTTTCTTCTTCTTTTTCTTGGGAAAGACATTGCCCAGCATTTCCTTGAGGTCCATACCCATCTCTTCCATACCGGCCGGGCCGAAAACCTGCATACTGGCGACATTTCCGCTGTCACTGATGTTGATTTCAATGACCCGGTCTTCCATGCTGCCATTGTCCAGCATTTTCTTGAATTTTTCCCTGGTTTTGGAGAGGGAATCGCTTTCTTCCTCATCGGATTTGGAAGATGCCGGTGGCAGAAGAATGTCCAGAATTCTGGCATTGGCCATAACTTCGGCCTGTTCTTCCACTTCGATCATCCGTTCTGTCCGCACCATATTGACCGAAAAACCGGTCAGGTCGCGGATCATGGACTCCACATCACGGCCCACATATCCCACTTCTGTAAACTTGGATGCCTCAACTTTAATAAAAGGCGCATGGGCCAAATTTGACAAGCGCCGGGCAATCTCAGTTTTCCCAACACCGGTGGGGCCGATCAGAATAATATTATTGGGCATGATATCTTCTTTGATATCCCCTTCCACATGCTGACGCCGCCAACGGTTTCGCAAGGCAATGGCAACCGCTTTTTTGGCTTTATCCTGACCGATAATGTATTCATCCAGTGCAGATACGATCTGTCTGGGGGTTAATTCTTTTCCATCTTTTATTTTTTTCATAATCATAATTCCAAAATCGAAAAATTATTGTTCGTATAGATACATATTTCTGAAGCGATCCGGAGCGATTCTTCAACAATTTCACGGGCCGAAAGATCACTGTGTTTCAGCATGGCCCGGGCAGCGGCAGTTGCATAGGCGCCACCGGAGCCAATGGCCACAATATCATCATCGGGTTCGATGACATCGCCAGTACCGGAAATGATCAGCAAGGTATCTTTATCCATAACGGTCAACAACGCTTCCAGCCGTCTGAGATATTTATCGGTTCGCCATAGTGTCGCCAATTCAATGGCGGCCCGTTTGACATCACCGTTAAACTTATCCAGTTTTCCTTCAAACTTTTCAAATAAAGTAAAAGCGTCGGCAGTTGCTCCGGCAAAACCGATTAATATTTTATCATTAAAAATCTTACGGACTTTTTTGGTACTGTGTTTCATAATGGTATGGCCCTGGGTCACCTGGCCGTCACTGCCAAGCGCCACCTTACCATTTTTCCTGACCCCAACAACCGTGGTGGATCTTATTTTCATTTGCAACATTTTATATTGGTTATCTCCATTTTATTTGGCTGATTTTATGTATTTAAAAAATTCACTGTCGGTTGAGAATACCATCGTTGAATTGGAATCAATGGAGTTGGTATAGGCTTCCAGCGTTCTCATGAACTGATAAAAATCCCGTGATTGTGCGGATTTATTATAGGCATTGGCATAAATCTCAATGGCTTTTGCATTGGCTTCACCTTTGATGGTTTGTGATTCTTTATAGGCTTCGGACATTATTTCTTTTTTCTTTTGGGTCGTCTTACCCAGAATTCGTTGTCTTTCACCTTCGCCAATAGCGCGATATTTCTCGGCAATGCGCTCTTGCTCGGAGATCATGCGGTCAAATACTTTGGAACGAACATTTTCATTATATTTGATCCGCTTGAAATGGAAATCAACAACTGTAATACCCATTTGCAATTCCTTGAATTTTTTAGTGGCATTTTTCAATACTCTTTTCTCAATATCTCTTCTTCTGCCGGTAATTTCTTCTTCAACCAATTCGTCAGACCGGGATTCGTCGAACTTCAGGATAGTCATGGTCCGGTTCGTACTTTTGATGATTTGCGGCATATTGTATTTGACAATCTCATCGCGCACCAGTCCGTCTAAAATATCATCCAACCGGGAATGAGCCGAATTCTCGGTCTTTAGGGTTTTATAAAAATTCAAGGGGTTATCGATTTTCCATCGGGCAAAAGTATCAATATGAATGAATTTTTTGTCTTCTGTTGGTACTTCCTGAGGCGCGCCGTCCCAGCTTAAGAGCCGTTTTTCAAATTTATACACTTTCTGAATGAAGGGTATTTTATAATTAATACCGGCTTCGGTACGGGAATCTCCCACAGGTTTTCCAAACTGGGTTACAATTGCCTGTTCCGTCTCTTCTATGATAAAAATAGAATTGAATCCCAGAAATATTGCTATTATGATCAATACAAGTAAAAATCCTTTAAACTTCATTTTAAGGCCTCCTTTCCGGTCATATTCAGAAAGGGCAAAACACTATTTCCCAATTCTTCATCTATGATATATTTATTTTTAATTCTTTTCATTAATGCTTCCATAGTTTCAATATAAAGTCGTTTTTGCGTAATCTCCTGGGCTTTTTGATAATTTCCAAATACGGAAGTGAAAAAATTGGCGTCACCCTGAGCATTGTTAACCCGGTTAATCGCGTACCCATTGGCCTCCTGGATAATTCGTTTTGCATCACCCTCAACCTTGTAAATTTCCTTATTATAGGCCTGCTGCGCTTCGTTGATGGCGGTTTCCTGCTCTTGTTTGGCACGGTTTACTTCATTAAATGAATCCCGTACCGGTGTGGGCGGTTGGACATTTTTTAATTGGACCAGTTTTATCGCAATCCCGATTTCATAGGAATCCAGAATTTCCTGTATTTGATTTCGGGCAAGATTCTGAATATTGACACGCTCCAACTGCAAGGTTTCATGAAAAGAACGGTCGCCGATTATTCCACGCATCACAGATTCAGAAATATTACGGATGGAACTGCTAACATCTTTGACATTAAAAAGCGCCTTGATTGGATCGTGGATACGATATTGAACCGTCCAGGTCACATCGGATATTTTCATATCACCATTCAGAATCCAGGACTCATTTGTATAATCACTGGTTGAGTATTGGCTTTTGACGCCGGCGCGTAAGGTTCTGTAACCGAATTCTTCCTTGTATTGATAATCAACTTTTACCTTGTACAATTTTTCGATATTCCACGGGAATTTCCAATGCAATCCTGGCATGGTTGTCCGGTTATAGTTCCCAAATCTTAAGATAACGCCTCTTTCATTGGCGTCCACTGTATAAAAAGACATTGCGGCTGTCGCTAATAAAATTATACCAATTATACCGAGTAATACAAGCCAGTACCCCGATGTGGATACTTCAAACTCGTTATCACCGATTTTGATTCTTTTTTTAGCCATTTGTTCCTCCTAAATTTCTTTCCGGAGTCTTGCCACCGGAATATTAAGCTGCTTTCTGTATTTTGCTATTGTTCTTCGTGCCACAGGATATCCTTCTTCTTTGAGCCGTGCTGATAAATATTCATCGCTAAAAGGTTTGGCTTTATTTTCTTCATTCACAATATCCTGTAATTTTTGTTTAATGATTCGCGTGGAAACCTCTTTTCCGCTGCTGTCTTTCATGCCTTCATTGAAGAAGAACTTTAATTCATAAACGCCGGAATAAAGCTGGACATATTTACCGTTGGAAACGCGACTGATGGTGGAAATATCCATATTCACATCTTCCGCGATATCCTTGAGGATCATTGGTTTCAGGGGATTACTATTATCCTCGAAAAAATCCTTCTGCCGCTCAATAATGGCTTCCATTACCCGAATCATGGTAATGCGGCGCTGGTGGATGGCTTGAATAAACCAATTGGCCATGTCCACTTTTTTCTTCAAATAGGATTTTGTGTTTTTATCAATTTTCTTTTTAGCATTGAGCATTTGCAGGTAGCTGGAGTTCAGGCGTAATTCCGGCACCCGGGAGTCATTGATCTCCACTAAAAATTTGCCGTCGATCTTGCGAACGAGCAGGTCGGGCGTAATGTAGCCGGAATCCTGGTCATCAATAGCATTGCCGGGCTTGGGATTCAATTTAATGATCTCTTCCTGGGCTTTGGAAAGTTGTTCTTTTGACCATCCCAACTGTTTGATAATTTTCTGAAAGCGGCGGTTGGCAAAATCATCGAAATGGTCACGGATCAATATGATGGCGTGTTTACTGGCACCGGGCATATTACGCAGCTGGATCAATAAACATTCCTGCAGGTCACGGGCGCCAATTCCCAGGGGGTCAAAGGTCTGGATCTGCTGCAAAACAGATTCCACTTTATCCACCGGTTCATTAAGAGTCATAGCGATATTTTCCACCGGCAAAGTCAAATATCCTTTAGTGTCCAGATTCCAGATAATTTCCCTGGCGATCCGGTGTTCACTCTCCGTCATGTTGACCATTTTCAGCTGTTCAAGCAGTTCCTCAACAAATCCGGTGATACTGGGCTGGATATATTTTCTTTCCTCTTTGGAACGATCATATTCCTGTTTTGGTTTAAAATCATCGTTCTGAGGTAATATCTCCTCCCAATCCACTTCCTCTTCTTCATTTTCCTTTTCTTCGTTTTCCGCCTCTTGCTCTTTTTCCTCATCTTCTTCAAGAACCGGGTTTTGTTCCAGCTCTTTCATAACCCGGGCTTCCAGGGAGAGAGTAGTCAACTGGAGAATTGTGGATTGAAGAATCTGCTGCGGTGTTAATTTTAATTCCTGCGAAAGTTTCTGTATTTGTGCTTGATTTAACTGCATTTAACTTCCTAAACTAAAACTGCTGCCTAAATATAAACGTCTGGCCTCTTCATCATTGGCCAGAAATTCAGATGTTCCTGTTTTAATTACTGCTCCCTCGAACATCAAATAGGCGCGATCGGTTATTGACAGGGTTTCTCGAACATTGTGATCAGTGATCAATATTCCTATATTTCTATCCTTTAAACTTACAACAATATTTTGAATATCTTCAACTGCAATTGGATCAACCCCGGCAAAAGGTTCATCCAAAAGAATAAAGTCCGGGTTGGTCACCAAAGCCCGGGTAATTTCCAGCCGGCGGCGTTCTCCGCCCGACAGCGTATCTGCCCGGCTTTTACGAATATTGGTGATTGATAATTCACCCAGTAATACTTCCAGTTTTTCTTTCATCTCTTTTTTAGAAAAACCTAAAAATTCCATTACCAAAAGAATATTTTGCTCCACGGTCAGTTTACGAAAGACCGAGGGTTCCTGGGAGAGATAGCCGATGCCGTGTTGTGCGCGTTTATACATTGGCATTTTTGTGATCCTCAGATCATTGAGGTATACTTCCCCGGCATTGGGCCGGATCATTCCCGTCACCATCCGAAAGGTGGTTGTTTTGCCGGCGCCATTAGGCCCCAGCAGTCCCACGATTTCCCCTTTATTCACTTCCAGGGAAACACCTTTGACCACTTCACGTTTGCCATATTGCTTATGCAGGTCCTCGGCTTTTAATGTTTTGTTTAATATTGTCATGACCTATTTTTTCTTTTCCAGTTTTCTTTCGGTGACGCCAACCGGTTCAAAAATCTTCCAGTTGGTTAATTCCGCATCGGATTCCAACCCGATTCCGCGAATAGTATCCTGGTCTGTGATAATAGTCACCAATGTATCGGACAGAATTTTTTCTTTTTTCTGATCCCATTCTAATTTGTCAGTGTATAATGTAACACCACTATCAGAAATTACAACAACATTTTTTTGCGCGACTAAATTATTTCGAGACTCGTCTACTTCCGCTGAAATCGATTGTAAATGACTGGTGGCATACCCGTTATCATTAAAAAAATCCACATACACTGTATCAGACAAGTAGGTGGTTTTGTTGTCGCTGTATTTGGCCAAATAGCCGGCCTTTACGATTGCAGTGTTTTTGCCCTGTTTGGAAAGAGTGATCGTAGAGTTCCAACTTTCATGCTGAGGCAGGCGACCATCCTCAACCGGCTCTTCAGTTTCAGAAAAATCCGTACAGCCAAAAAAGACCAGAAGGATCAATAGGTAAACAAAGGAGCTTCTCATGTCATAATTCCATACTTTAGTATATCGTGAATATGAATAATACCCACCGGCTCGCCCTTGTTAGTTTCTTCAAAAACAAAGAGCGAGGTAATGGCGAATTTTTCCATAATTTTCAATGCATCGATGGCCAGTCTGCCACG
This sequence comes from uncultured bacterium, assembly GCA_964498725.1. Classification (GTDB taxonomy): domain Bacteria; phylum Fidelibacterota; class UBA2242; order UBA2242; family JAFGTP01; genus JAFGTP01. The sequence continues at coordinate 10,691 of CAZCHS010000071.1, forward strand.
GGTAATCCATTTGGGATTTGATGACATCAGATCTTCAGCATTCCAATGGATAAATTCCGATGAGTTTTCTAATCCACGACGCAAATCACCGTCAGTAATGACACCTACCAAATTGCCATTATCATCAATCGCGCCCACCACACCGAGACCTTTCCGGGTCATAGTGACGATCACGTCTTTCATCTGTTTGTCTTTGGAGATCAGGGGAATCATCTCACCTTTGTGCATCAGATCATCAACCGTGGTCAATAAACGTTTGCCCAGTGAACCACCGGGATGAAATTCCGCAAAATCCTTTTCTTCAAAGCCCCGCTTATCCAGCAATGAAATAGAAAGCGCGTCTCCCATCGCCGACGCTGCTATCGAAGAAGCTGTGGGCACAATTCCCAGCGGACAAGCCTCCTTCTTTACACTGGTGTCCAGCACCACATCGCATCCTTCCGCCAGGGTTGAATTAATATTGCCGAACATTCCAATGATCGGAATATTTTTACGTTTCAGGTTCGGTAATAGCTGGATCAGTTCACCGGTTTCTCCGGAATTGGAGATCAGCATGACCAGGTCCCGATCGGAAAGTCCTCCCAAATCGCCGTGGGCCGCTTCGCCGGGATGCATGAAAAAACTTGGTGTTCCGGTACTGGACAGGGTGGCGGATAATTTTCGTCCCACCAATCCTGATTTTCCCATTCCCAAAACAATTACTTTTCCGCTGATCCGCAAAATTGTTTCCACCGCTTGGTGAAAATTTTCATCGATTCTGTCAGTAAGATCCGCAATCACTTTTGATTCGATTTGTAAAACTTCTTTTGCTTTTTCCATATGTCTTCTAGGCATTTTTATTCCTGAATATTTATTCCAATAAATTGTTCGATGGCCATATAGAATTTATCCTGGGCTTTCAGCAGCATGTCCGCCACCTCCCGAAAAGCGCCGCAACCACCCTGTCTTTCAGTGACATAATGGGCCACCGCCTGAACTTCCTTGATAGAATTTGGAACAGTGGCGGCAAAACCAACTATCTTTAATAATGGAATGTCGACAACGTCATCGCCGATATAAGCGATTTCCTCATCTTTGACACTAAATTTTTGTTTCATTTTTTCATAGGCATCCAGTTTACCAATTTCACCTTGAAATATATTTTCAATGCCCAACCTCGTCATTCGGTCAGTTGTTGAATCAGAATGACGGCCGGAAATCACAATCACCGGAATGCCAGCAGTTTGCAGTATTTTCACACCCAAACCATCCAGTGCGTTAAATTTTTTAAATTCTTTTAATTCACCGCTGATATAAAAAGCGCCATCTGTAAAGACACCGTCCACATCGGAGATAAGGAGTTTTATTTTTTTTAATCTTTCATACAAATTATTTCGCATTTAATTCCTGTATTTTTTCATGTAATTCGATCAATTCCTGAATCAGATTGTCTAACTGGTCGACAGGAATTTGGGTTTCTTTATCACTTTTGGCCTCACCCACATTATCATGGGTTTCCATAAAAATGCCATTGCAGCCGGCTGCAACCGCCGCCCGCGACATCATGGGAATGTACTCCCGCATGCCACTGGTGGTGTTTCCACCGGGAACCTGGGCGCTGTGGGTGGCGTCATAGATCACCGGATAACCGGTTTTCTGCATGATCGGTACAGCCCGAAAATCCGTCACCAATCCGCCATAACCAAAACTGGTTCCCCGTTCCGTCAGTAATATCGATTCATTGCCGGTAGATTCCACTTTTTTGACGGCATGAACCATATCCATGGGTGCGAGATACTGGGCTTTTTTAAGATTCACGGCTTTACCGATGTTCCCGGCAGCCACCACCAAATCCGTTTGCCGGCAAAGAAAAGCCGGTATCTGCAGCACATCAACCACTTCCGCTGCAATTGATGCCTGCCGTGGTTCATGAATATCGGTGATCGTGCTGAATCCAAACTGTTCTTTCACTTCTGTAAAAATCTTCATGCCTGCATCCAGGCCCACCCCACGAAATGAATCAATGGAAGTGCGATTCGCTTTATCAAAAGAACTCTTGAAAATCAACCGTTCCGGCATATCCCTGAATATTTCCGCTAATTTTTCTGCCATGACCATCACATGGTCGCGACTTTCCATAACACAGGGGCCGAGAATGAAATTCAGTGGCTGATCAGCACCGAAAAGTGTCTTATTTATTTTTACTTTTTTTATCATGCTTTTGATTCTCTATTGTTGCTTTTACAAAACTTTTGAATAATGGGTGTGCCTTATTCACGCGGGATTTCAGTTCCGGATGAAACTGACAGGCTACAAAGTACGGGTGTTTAGGATATTCAATTATTTCCACAAGGTCAAGGTCTTCATTTATTCCCCCAATTACAAGGCCGTTTTTCGTTAATACTTCCACATAATCATTATTGACTTCGTAGCGATGACGATGGCGTTCCGATATTTTCTTTTCGCCATAAATTTTTTCCGTTAATGTTCCCGGCTGAATCGATGCGTTATACGCGCCGAGCCGCATAGTACCACCTTTTTCTGTCACCTTTTTCTGCTCTTCCATCAGTGCAATCACCGGATTTTTAGTAATATCACTGAATTCCTCGCTATGGGCATCCTTCAGGCCGCATACATTCCGGGAAAATTCAATAACAGCGCACTGCATGCCAAGGCAAATGCCGAAAAAAGGCTTCCCCGTTTCCCGGGCCGCCTGAATAGCGGTTATCTTGCCTTCGATCCCCCGCTCGCCAAACCCACCGGGCACCAAAACACCGTCCAGGTCTTTGATCATTTCTTTGGCTTTTTCAACCGATATGATCTCCTCGGATTCAATCCACCGGATAATAACACGTGCGTCATTCTCGACACCGGCATGGATAAAGGATTCAGTAATGGATTTATAGGCGTCGTGCAATTCTGTATATTTTCCGCAAATGCCAATAGTGACACCATGGGAAGGATTTTTTACTTTATCGACAAAATTGTGTAGGGATTTCAGATTTCCTTTGCGGATTGGAAGGTTTAGTTTTTTGCTGATGATCTCAACGATCAGCTGCTTATCAAAATTAATAGGAATTTCATAGATGGTTTCGGCATCCACAGCCTCGATAACAGCTTCCGGCTCCACATTACAAAAGAGGGAAATTTTCTTTTTGATCTCATTAGGCAGGGAATCTTTGGAACGGCTCATGACAATGTCCGGAAGAATTCCGATTTCACGCAGGCGCCCAACGCTGTGCTGGGTGGGTTTGGTTTTCATTTCTCCACTAGCCTCAATGTATGGCACCAGGGTAAGATGAATATTGATACAATCTTCGCGGGGTTTTTCCATGGTAAATTGTCGAATCGCTTCCAGGAAGGGCAGGGATTCAATATCACCCACTGTACCTCCCACTTCACAGATCACAATATCAAACTTCTTGTCCTTATTGACCGCTGCAATTCGCCGTTGAATTTCACCGGTAATGTGGGGAATCACCTGGACAGTCGCGCCAAGATAATCGCCACGGCGTTCGCGGGTAATGACTTCATAATAAACCTGGCCGGAAGTCGTATTATTGATACCGGACATGGAGACATCAATAAAGCGTTCATAATGACCCAGATCGAGATCGGTTTCCGAGCCGTCATCCAGCACAAAAACTTCACCATGCTGATAGGGTGACATGGTACCGGGATCAACATTGATGTAGGGATCAAATTTTTGAATTGTTACCTTGAACCCGCGGGACTTCAGCAGGTAGCCGATAGAAGCTGAGGCAATGCCTTTGCCCAGCCCCGATATCACCCCGCCGGTCACAAAAATATATTTTGTCTTGTGTTCTTTACTCATTTCGCAGCCATCCTTCCGCTTTTTTTAAATCTTCCGGTGTATCAATGCCAAAACAATCCCTGGTTGTTTTAGCCACATATATTTTTTCACAATTTTCTAATATACGAAGTTGCTCCAGCTTTTCCAATTGTTCCAGCACACCGGGCGCCATATTAATAAATTCCATCAGATAGTCCTTGCGAAAAACATAAAGGCCAATATGTTTCAATGACGGATTAGCCACGTAATTATTGTGTGGATCGCGAATGTATGGAATATCGTAACGGCTGAAGTATATCGCTTCGCTTTTATTATTGGTAATGACTTTCACGGTGTCTGGTGACTGGCGTTCTTCCTCAGTGACTCCGGTTTTTCCAACAGTGCTGACCTGGTAATCGGGATTGCTGATCAGCGCTTCGATCGCTTTATCGATGACTCCGGTGTCCAGAAAGGGTTCGTCGCCCTGAATGTTAACCACAATATCACAATTAATCGCTTTTGCCACCGTTGCCACACGGTCGGTTCCTGAAGGTAGATCCGAATCAGTCATTCGACATTCGCCACCAAAATTTTTGACCACTTCTTGAATCCGTTCATCGTCGGTCGCAACAATAATTCGATCAATTTGCTGACACTTCTGCGCGTTTTCATAAACCCGTTGAATGAGGGGTTTGCCGGCCAGGTCAGCCAGGGGCTTGCCCGGTAGACGGGTACTCTGATAGCGGGCGGGAATGACAGCCAGTACTTTCATGCTGCCACCTTTACGCCAAAATATTTAATGCAGAGGACGTGAAGAGAACACAGCGTAAAATAATTATTAATATAAATAATATCCGTGTTTATCCTGTTAATCCGTGTCCCATAATTATTTATTGTCATAATCTTAAAATTCACTTTCCAATCCGGTTAATCATCAAAAAATATGAGTTGAATTTAAAGAATTTGCCGCCTGAAATCAAGGAAAGCCATAGCAATAATTTTGCCAAAAATTTTCCCGACATAAACACCGGTTTGTGATGATTATTTTTCTATGATATTTGGATTATTAATTTTAACCTGAATTATTCATGAATTTTCAAATTTTTCAAGCAAAACAAATAAAATTAACAGTTTACCAAAGTCATATTAAAAAACTAATTTGGAAAATTCATAGAATGATATTCAGGTTAATTCCGATAGTTTCCGCAGGAAACGTATCGGCGCGAAGCGGGCATTGTTTATATTTTTATAAATAATGTAGACTAAAAAACACCTAGTCAAATGGTATCCCGATTGAACACTGGGCAGGTTCGACCTTTGAAATGATCTTCTTAGGGAAATATTTCATATTTTGAACCAACCATAACCTTTGACACTTGCCGGATCGCAAGGGTTTATGAGGAATTTTGTAGAACGACCATCCTGGTCGTTTTTGATTTTTACCCAATAGGGAAAAATCAATACTTCAAATGATCTGAGAGACCTTTAAATTGGTATTCTTGGTGAATACGTCAGGCAGTTGCCGGATTACAAGGTTTCTAATTATTTTTTACTGTTGAAGCGTTTTGTTTTTCTGTTTGTATTCTTTTTTTGCAGGTAGGATTTCTGTCGCACTTTGGCTCTTGAATTTTTTTCCACATAAATCTTTCCGCCGGTAAACGGATCGGTTTCCGTGTAATACATTACACTGGACCAGGTTGACGGTGTCGGCGTAAAAATCTGCACCTGTTCCGGCCTGATATTGAGTTGACGGAACACCTGGTGACTGATCTTTTTCATATCAGCGTCATCACACCCCGGATGGGCAGCAATAAAATAATATGTAAGAAACTGGTTTTTACGAATATCTTTGGTGTATTTTTCAAATTTTTTCCGAAACCAGACAAAATTCTCAAACCCCGGTTTTCCCATCAGGTGTAAAATCCGTTCGTCAGTCGATTCCGGCGCCAGTTTTAATTGCCCGGATACGTGATGTTTTACCAGCCGCTTAAAATATTTTTCTCCGAATTTTTTGTCCCGGCGGATCAGCTCCGGCCTGATGCCTGAACTCACAAACACTTTTTTGACCCCTGGTATCGCTGATATTTTTTCCAGCAGACGAATTTGCCTGCTGTGGTCCGGCTGAATATTATTGCATAAGGCCGGAGACATACAGCGTTTGTTTTTGCATTTGCCATGCCGGATTTTGTGAGCACATTCATAGCCATACATATTGGCCGTGGGACCACACAAATCCGAAACATTGCCCTTCCAGTTCCGATGAGATGTCATGGATTTTACTTCTTTAGCAATGGATGTTTCATTCCGCCATCTCACCCGGGTGCCTTCATGGACCGCGATGGCGCAGAAATTACACTCTCCATAACAGCCGCGATGGGTGGGCACGGAAAATTGGATGGTATCCAGGGCGCGAATTTTTCCATGATAGGAGGGATGCGCGGCTCTTTCAAATTCAATATCATATATTTCCGACAACTCTTGTTCTGTTAAATATTCGGACGGCGGATTTTGTACCCAATAACGGGTATCTATTTTTTGTGTCAGGCCGCTGGCATTTACCGGATCGCAATTTTGATAAAATTGGCGGTACATCTCCACAAAATATTTTTTGCTTTCATTCACGCTGCTCCAGGAAGGCAGATCAATATATTCTTTATTCCCGGATTTGGAAATATAGCATAATCCCTTGATGGATGCCGGATCATCTCCATTTTCCAGCGCTTTTGCCAATTGAAAAATTGCCCGTTCCGCCATTCCGTAAATCAGATAATCGGCTTTGGCATCAAATATAATCGGTTTTCTCAATTTATCAGACCAAAAATCATAATGGGTGACGCGCCGCAGGCTGGCTTCAATTCCGCCCAACACAATTGGACTGGTATTTTTATAATATTGTCGAATCAAATTGGTGTACTTGATCACTGCGCGGTCAGGCCGCTTATTATTCACTTCGCCCGGTGTGTAGTCATCTTGCTTGCGAAATTTTTTTGAGGCCGTGTAATTGGCTACCATGGAATCCACAGACCCGCCGGTAACTCCCCAAAACAGGCGGGGTTCACCAAACCTTTTGATATCAGATTCATTGGAAATATCCGGTTGTGGGATGAGAGCCACTTTATATCCTTTTTTTATCAGATATTTTCCCAGCAAAGCCACGCCAATATTGGCTGAATCTATATAAGCATCGCCGGTTATGAATATGATATCCAGTTGATGCCAGCCTAATTTTTCTATTTCTTTTTTTGTTATGGGTATAAACATAATTTTTACTTGATAAGATACATTTGCTATTTATTGTAATATACACAATTCATCAGTTTTGAAAAAACCAAGCTTATATATATTTTCAAAAATGATTTTTTATCAACATTTGCTTCAAATCCCGGGAGTTTCATGTAAAACGATCATCCCTGATCGTTTA
>CAZCHS010000072.1:0-17859 GCA_964498725.1 uncultured bacterium
ATCAAAGATCATGATCAAATGGATATGGAAGAAGCCTATGACCATTATAAACAGTACTGGCAGAATCAGTTTTTTCATTTGCATAAGAATGAAGAAGAACTGAATCAGCAGTTCATTGAGATCTATGGGCTGGAAGCGGAGTTGACACCTGATGTGCCTTTAGAGGAGATTACCATTCTCCAGCAGGAGTTAGACCGCAAAGCACTGAAGGAGATACCGGTTGAGCGTGATTCGAAGAACAAGATGGTCACCAGTTACCAGAATATTGAATTGCCCTTTGATGTGCAGGAAGTGATGCAGCAGTTTGTCAGTTATGCGGTGGGTTGTATGTTCGGTCGCTATTCGCTGGACAAGCCTGGACTGGTCCTGGCCAACCAGGGTGAGACCCTTGAAGATTACCTCAACAATATTGATAAGTCTGGGCAGGAAGTTTCCTTTTTACCGGACGATGATAATATTATTCCTGTATTAGACGACGAATGGTTCGAAGACGATATCACCGGACGTTTTTATGAGCTCCTGAAAGTGACTTTTGGGAAGCAAAACTTTGAGAAGAACCTGGCATTTGTTGAGGATGCGCTGGGAAAGGACATTCGGAAGTATTTGGTGCGGGATTTTTACAAAGACCATATCAAGCGCTACAAGAAGCGTCCTATCTACTGGATGTTCTCCTCACCCAAAGGGTCCTTCAATGTACTGATCTACATGCACCGCTACAACGAAGATACACTGAGTGAGATTCTCAACCATTACCTGAAGGAATTCAAGGAAAAACTGAGGACCCATATCGACCACCTGGACCATATTATCGAAAATGGCTCATCCCGTGAACAAAACAAAGCCGCCAAAGAAAAGGACAATATCAAAAAAGTCCTCATGGAACTCAATGACTATGAACGGGACATTCTTTTTCCATTAGCCACTGAGCGAATCAAAATAGACCTGGATGACGGTGTGCTGGTGAACTATAATAAATTCGGTAAGGCCATTAAGGAAGTGAAGGGTCTGAATGACAAGAAAGCCAAAGCAAAAGTCAGAAAATTTGATTGGATAGATGTGAGTGAGATTAGGGATTAGTTGGTGATTTGAAAATAAAATCTACTGTCATGCTGAGATTAGCCTGCCCCGAGGTTTCGGGGAAGTAGACAGTTTATGGGAGAAAGATTGCACATTGAAGTTCACTCTTTCTCGATAGATCGGGGCAGGCTAGCCTCAGAGTGACAGATTTGTGAAAGAATTTAAAATAAATTAAAAATGTGAAAATATATGAATTTAAAAGAGACTTTAACCAAGTATTTTAATAATCACCGTGTCATATTCTGGTATGATGAGAATCAAGAGTTCACGACTGAATTTCAGGAAATGGACATACCCAATGTGAATAAAATTCAGGTCCAGGGCAATGAATTTGAAATCAAGCACAGAATAGAAAAGCAACAGCCCAAAGATAATTTTTTACTGTATTTTCCTTATGAAAAGCCGGAAAACCATGAAAACTGGCTTTTGGATCTGGAACTGGCCTATTATGTTTTTTATACCGACAAGGAAGCCATGATATTACAGGAACTGGGCTTAGGATTTCATCTTAAAAATATGATCAAGCAACATATTAAGTTTTTTGACGCCAAGAGCAGACGGGACAAATTAAAAGCCATGATTGATAAATCCGATGAGCACAATGATGTGCGTCGCAAAATGCTATCAGTGATTTTTGGCAGTCAGCATTTGACTCTGACATCTTTTATTCACGCCCATGCCACTGCTTTTCTCAATGATGATGACCGCAAAGACAAAGACCTGGACCGCTTCAATCTAAAGGATTTTTACTGGCAGCAGATAGCGAGAAAATACAATTACATCTCTGATAATCCTTCGATCTATGATTTTCTGATGGAAATATTTGCAGCCAATTTTCCGCTGATTGATAATTCACACATTCGCAAAGAATCCCTGCTGATTTTGACCTCATGGAAAGATACGGTTTCTTATCATGATTCCTTTGGTGAGATTTCAGATAAAATTGCCGATGACCTGAAAATCGAAGACAAAATTCAGCAGGCGGGACTGGACCAAATAGTGGATGATGATCTCTTCCGGTTGACTGACATGAAGATTATTCAAGAACTGGTTCACCTGGTTTCCATCGAACAGATATCCCAGGAAAAAGTGCTGAAATATATTAAGCAGCGCGAGAATAAATTCTGGTCAGCGGAATTCGAGCACTATTATCAATGTATCCGACACGCGATGGAACTGGTATACAGAATTCATCGCACCGAAATAAATGAAATTGGTGATTTCTCAGCAGGACTTGAGCAATATACCAGGGAATATTACCGGGTTGACTATCATTACAGGAAATTTATTTATCATTACCGCCAGAAAAACCAACCCTCGCTGTTAGCGGAATTGTCCCGGAAAGTGGAAAAGGTTTATTCCAATGATTGGTTGCTGGTTTATAATAACCAGTGGCAGTCGGTTATCAATGACCTGGACCACTGGCCGGTTGAGATCAATAGCCAGCAGAATTTCTTCAGGAACTATGTAAAACCGTTCATTGATAAAAAACAACGGCTGTTTGTGATTATTTCCGATGCCTACCGCTATGAGTGTGGTGAGGAATTATATCGGCTCTTTAAAACAGAAAACCGCTTTGACGCGGAATTGGATTATATGATCAGTTCCCTGCCATCCTATACAAAGTTAGGAATGGCATCCTTATTACCCCATGAACAACTGGCGATTAAACCAGGCTCAGATGATATTTTGGCCGATGGCAAGCCCACTATTGGAACCGCCAACCGGGCAAGTATATTGAATGAGAATTCCGGTGTTTCCGCTACCGCTATTACAGCTGAGGAACTGATGAAAATGGATGCTATTGAAGAGGGAAGGAAATATATTCAGAATTATGAACTCATCTATGTCTATCACAATGGCATCGATCATACCGGTGATGACAAGACATCGGAAACGAAAGTTTTTGAAGCAGTAGAGCATGAAATAGAATTTTTAAGTAAAGTCATTAAGAAGATTGTTCGCATGAATGGCACGAATTTTATTCTTACTTCTGATCATGGTTTTATTTACCAGCACAATATTATTGAAGACAGTGATTTTTGTGATCCGCAAATGTCCGGGGAAGTATGGAAGAATAACCGGCGCTTTATAATCGGCCAGGACCTGATCGGCAATAATGCTATCCTGTCATTCAACGGGAACCAATTGAACCTGAAAACCGAAGCTGATATATTGATCCCAAAATCAATTAACCGTATTCGCATTCAGGGCAGCGGCACACGCTTTGTTCATGGCGGCGCAACACCCCAGGAAGTGGTTATTCCTGTGATTAAAATATCAAACAAACGGAAAGATACAACCCGGCAGGTGGATATTGATATCATTAAATCCAATGATAAGATAACCACGAATATTCTGGCGGTTTCATTCATTCAGTCGGAGTTGGTCTCGGAAAAAGTCCTACCCAGGGAAATACGGGCAAGCCTGCAAGCAGAAGACGGCACCTTGTTAAGCGATTATTTTAATTTTAATTTCGATATTAAGGAAGGTCTTGAGCGCCAGCGGGAAATTAAACATAAATTTACATTAACCAGCCAGGCACAGCGGGACTATAAAAATCAACGGATAAAACTCCTGCTGGAAGAACCAATTGGTAACTCCAACAAATGGAAGGAATATAAAGAATTCCTCTATACCATAAATATTTCAATCTCCAATGATTTTGACGGGTTTTAATTATGAAAACAATCGATAAGAAACTTAATAAGCATTTCGCCGGAAAAGTGGTTCGCAAGGACCTCACAAAACTGGTGAAGGGTAATGCAATTGTACCAACCTATGTGCTGGAATATCTGCTGGGACAATATTGCGCGACTGATGATACATCTACAATTGAACAGGGTGTTGAAACGGTAAAGAATATTATCGCCAAACATTTTGTTCACCGGGATGAAGCCCAGTTAAACAAGTCCATGATCCGTGAGCGGGGATCGCATCGTATCATTGATAAGGTTGCCGTCAGGCTTAATGACAAAAAGGATTATTATGAAGCAACTTTTGCCAATTTAGGCTTGAGAAAAATTCCCATTAATGATGACATTGTAAAAAAACACAAGAAATTATTGTCCGAAGGTGTCTGGTGCATTGCCACCTTATCCTACCTATCATCGGATGAGAAAAATGCTGTTCCCTGGAAGATTGATACCCTCAAGCCTATCCAAATATCCGGGATTGATATTAATGAATATAAAGATGCCCGAAAACACTTTGACAAAGAAGAATGGATAGACGTTTTAATGCAGACCATTGGCTTGAATCCTGAAGAATTTGGCCAGCGCTCCAAAATGCTGCAATTATCCAGGTTGATCCCTTTTGTTGAAAATAACTATAACCTGATAGAACTGGGCCCCAAAGGGACCGGAAAATCCCATATATATTCTGAAATGTCGCCTCATGGAATTCTTATCTCCGGTGGCGAAGTCTCAAAGGCAAAACTCTTTGTCAACAACAGAACCGGTGATATTGGATTAGTTGGTTATTGGGATGTTGTGGCCTATGATGAGTTTGCCGGGAAGAAAAAGAAAACAGATAAGGGCCTTGTTGACATCATGAAAAATTACATGGCGAATAAGTCTTTTTCGCGGGGTACAGAAGTTCTGGGCGCTTCCGCATCCATGGCCTTTGTCGGCAATACTGATCATTCGGTCGCCTATATGATGCGTCATAGCAATCTTTTTGAAACCTTGCCATCGGATTACTATGATCCCGCTTTTCTGGACAGGGTGCATTCCTATCTGCCGGGCTGGGAAGTGATGAAGCTTCGCAATGAGATGTTCTCCGATGATTATGGGTTTATTGTAGATTATCTCGCTGAAATTCTGAAACACCTGCGCAAAGAGGACCGCACCCAGGAATACTCAAAATATTTTGAATTATCCGATACCATCACCACCAGGGACAAAACCTCAATTACCAAAACCTTTTCGGGCTTGGTTAAAATCATTTACCCTGATGGCAACTATACAGAGGACCAGGCCAAAGAACTAATGGACTTTGCAATTGAATGCCGTAAACGGGTGAAACAGCAACTGATTAAAATGGATGAGACCTTTGGTGAAGAGGTTAAGTTCAGTTACCGCAGCAAAACCGGTACAGAGTGGAAAACCATTGAGACACTGGAAGATATAGAATATGGTGGGCAGAAACAGAAGAAATCAGAACAATCTGAAAATAAAAAAGAAGCGCCTGCTGATGAAGAGATTAAACCACAACCGGGACAGATCATTGTACGCGAAAACCAAACCGGGATTTCCTATGATGTACTGTTCTCAGCCTTCCTGAAAGGAGCCACTGAGATTAAGATTGTTGACCCCTATATTCGCATGCCTTACCAGTTGCGCAACTTGATGGAATTCATGAAACTGGTCCATGACATCAAGCCAACTTATTCTGAAGTTAAAGTGCACCTGGTGACCAATAATAATGAGGATTACATTCAGGATGCCAAAGAAGCCTTTGATTCCATGAAGTTTTCCCTGGAATCCAGTGAAATTAAATTTTCCTATGAATTTGCCGATAATATCCATGACCGCTCTATCACATTGAACAACGGCTGGAAAATCATATTAGGCCGTGGTCTCGATATCTGGCAGAAAACCGGTGGCTGGTATGACATCAATGAATATGTCCAGGAAAAGAGACTCTGTAAAGGTTGTGAGATTACTTATGTGAAGGTGTGAGGGGGGATAGATGGAAAATAATAAAAAATTTGATGTACTTAAATTACTCTCAAAAGGGAATACTTTTGAAAAAATTGTAAATAAGTTGGATATTACTTACTTAGAAATGTTTGAAATAATAAAAGAATCTTATGATATTGTTGAAGCATTAGGAAATGGCAAAAGTATGCCTTCCATTTCTGAATTAGTTGACGCCCAAATAGTGGTATATGAAGAGTTTTATGATGAGGATGGTGATTTAACTCCAGACTATATAGAAGAAATGCTGAATCTTTTTGATGAATATGTTGATGATGATTTTGATAATTATGATGATTTTGGAGCTATAAATGCATGCGATGGGGGAAGCGATTGTAGTGAATGTTTTAATTGTGATTAGAAATATAATATGAAACAGCTAATTTCAGGTTATATACTCGACAACATACTAAATGTTTTTGATAGAGAATCTTTCGAATATGAATCACTAAAAAAACTATCCTTTTGGCTTTCCTATTTTCAAATAAATACACGTACAGGTTTTGAAGAGAAAGAGACGGAGTATAAACCTGTAATAGCAACATTAATAAATATGCTGCAACGAGGATTGCCGACAAAAATGAATATGTATGCTTTGAAAGAAATAGTTGCAAACACGTCATTTTTCGAATTTGATAAAAACAATAATATTTCCATTAATGTTTTATCTCGTAATATTGATGAAAACATAGAAAATTTAATATTTAGAAGTTTTCATATTATAGATCCAAGAATAACAAAAGAAGATTTAAAGGATTCCTATCAAAAGTCCTGGGAGGAATTAGGAAGTGAGTACGAAGAGAATTTCATATTTCATAGTTTGCCTGATGCTCTTAATCATTTAACTGGTCGGGATTCTGACTTTATTTGCCAACTACTTGCAACCCAGAGACAAATCAGTAATATTATAGAAAATAGTGACCTGTCGGGACCCAATGAGCAGGAACTTAACAACAATTTTGTTGAGCAGCAAACGGATTTTTCTATTGAATTCCCTTATCATGAAGTAAACAAACCTCAAGGAATGGTACTTGAGATTGATGGCTCTCAACATAAAGAAACCCGGCAAGACTATCTGGATCGGGAGCGGGATAAGGCAGTTGTAAATTGCAAATGGCATAATACGTTAAGAATTAGAACTGAAGAATTTGAGACGTCTCATTTTCTTACCAAAATCAATAAAAACTTTTTGAGTATTATAAATAATAGATATGCAAAAACTTGTCAAGATAACTACATAAATCCGTTGTTTAATGATGAGACTAGCCGTGAAATACTGGAGTTGTCATTAATGCCTTTTGCTATTGCCAGAATTCAAAGAGTATTTCTTGAAGCTGTCAATCATGGAAGAATACCATTAGAAAAAGATAATTGTAAAATTGCTGTAATAGAAAGAGATGTACCATGTGCAAAGATCGCTATAGACGATTTGATCACAACAATTGAAAAATTAAATGGTGTTCTTAACAAAGAATATCAATTAGCCATACCAAAGATTGAATTAAATGTATTTTCTACAGCGGAATTTATTTATAGTAAATTCCAGACAGATGATGTTAAACCAATAAGTGAATTATCAAATAAACAGTTTTATGATCTGGCAATTGACATCTCTATTCTTGAAAGATCCCAGAATCCTCAACTGCTAATAATCAATGCAGAAGAGATTATTACAATTCGTTCTGTTCATTATTTAGAATATAAACGAAAAATTATTACAAATGGATTAATAAAATACAATTCATTCTGTAAAAAACTACGGAATGAAGAATGGGAAATTAATAATGTTGCTAAACAAAATTTAGAATATTTTTTACAGTCTATATTTAGAAAAGTAGCATTCAGAGATGGGCAGTTGCCAATAATGAACAATGCGTTGCAGAGAAAAAGTGTTATTGGATTACTACCCACCGGTGGTGGTAAATCATTAACCTATCAACTCTCAGCAATGTTACAACCCGGCATTTGTTTGGTGATTGATCCAATCAGATCATTAATGAAAGATCAGGTGGATGGATTATTACGCAATGATATCGATTCTTGTCTTTATATAAACTCTTCTATTCAGGGTGAAGAAAAAAGGAAAGCCATGAGTAAGTTTGCAAATGGTGAAGTTCATTTTGTTTTTATTTCACCTGAACGTATGCAGATGGAAGAATTTAGAGATTTATTACATAATATGTATGAAAATGAGATTTATTTTAGTTACTGCATCATTGATGAAGCCCATTGTGTATCGGAGTGGGGACATGATTTTAGAACTGCCTATCTTCGACTGGGTGAAAATGCGATTCAGTATTGTAAAACTAAAAATATAAAATACATACCGCTATTTGGATTGACTGCCACAGCTTCCTTTGATGTACTTTCTGATGTTTAGCGAGAACTATCAGGTAACCATGAAGAGATGCGTTTGAGGGAAGATGCAATTGTAAGATCTGAATATACAAAGCGGCATGAATTACAATTTCTAGTAAAAGAGTGCAATATTGAAGGTGAGTCATTTTCAAATATTTGGGGAATAAGGGATAAACTTGGTAATGCCAAACAGGATATGTTGATTAAACAAATCAATGAAATCCCCTATGATATTGAGGAATATTTAAAAAATCCAGATGATATTTTTATTCATTCTGATTTAGATATTCCGGAAAAGAAGCAGGAAAGAATTATTGCTAAACAGAGACTACAAATAGAAGACTATGATCCAGATAATTTCTATAAATTAAATACAAATGCAGGACTAATTTTCTGCCCCCATAAGTCTGGTAACTATGGAATTACTGATAGGTTTAAAGATAACCAATATTATTCGAATAGAGGTGTTTTGGATAGAATTGCAAAAATGGATTTTGTTGATGCCGGATTTTTTATGGGGAGTGGTGATAATGAAAATAAGAATAGTAAAGTTATAACTGAAGAATCTTTCAAAAATCAGGATGACTTCATTAATAATAAAACCAATCTCATGATTGCAACAAAAGCCTTTGGTATGGGTATAGATAAAGAAAATATTCGCTACACAATTCATATCAATTATCCTCCATCCATTGAAAGTTATGTACAGGAGGCTGGTAGAGCAGGAAGAGATGGTAAAATTGCATTATCCTATATATTGTTTAATGATCAGGAGTTTTTTGTAGAAGAAGAAAAGGATGATGTTAACCATGATCTTGATGTCAATAAATTTTTTCATCGAAATTCATTTAAAGGCATAGAAAAAGAAATGTCTGTTATCGATGAGTTGTTAACGACAATACATTATCCCGATAGAACTTTTGAACTTGTAAATCTTATTGAATCTGAACTGGATATTGAAGTAGACTGTTCCTATTGGAAGAAAGGTGAGGGATTTGGTCTTCATAGATTATATATAGAAAAGCCAAAAAGAGAAGGTAAACTAGGATTTATTGATCTTGATAAGCTTATTGGTATTCCAAAAGATTCTATTGATAGTAACATATCATCCTCAATATTCAAACTATTGATTGACTATATAAAGTCACAAAATATTAGGGAACCTATTCATGAATGGATTAATAGATCTGAAAAGAGAAAGGGGATAGGACAGATTCTTGGTGAAAAAAGTGTAAATGAAAAATTTGAAATAGTGATTGGTTTTTATAATGATGTTAGTTATCGAATAGAGATGCTTACAAAATGGATACAAAAGGTGGTACATTCTAATTTTAGTAAAAAGGATATCTATACTTTAAGAAAAAACTCGCCTAATGCAGAAAAGTTTATCGAGGAATTAAGAAAAAAATATTCAAAATTTACTAATGGAGAAGATTTAGATTTTGATGAAATATGTTCCAATAGAGATCAAAATAGAGGTTTCAAATCTGGTCATGCAATAAATGGTTTTAAAAATCTATATAATGGTTATAGAGATAAAGCAGATACCGAAAAAGCAATTTATAGATTATCTACTTTAAGTATAATTGATGATTACACGGTCAATTTCTCTGGAAAAACATTTACATTAATTGGTACAAAAAAGAAAGACGAAGATTATAAGAAATATCTCAGAGATTATTTGCTTAAATATTATTCAGATAAAAGTGCTGATGCAAAACTAAGAAAACTAGAGTATATCAATGAATCAGAACCTTTAAAAAAATATTTAAGGTTTCTCATTGAATTTACTTATAATGAAATTCAGAAGAAAAGGGAAAGAGCAATTGAAGATATGCAAAACGCATGTCAGGGAGCTCTCGAACCAGATAGAAAACCAACTTGGCTTAAAGAATACATTGACCTCTATTTCAATTCAAAATATGCCAGAAAAGATTATGAGTATGAGGATAATAAAGGAAATTTAAAAAATGGTTCATTATACAGAGATACAACTGATAAAGAAACTGAACGCCCAAAGGATGATATCAATATTGTTTGGAAGTATTTACAGGTAGTCGATGAAGATACAAGCGGAAGTCAAATTGATAATATAAAACATTTGAGAGGTGCTACTTTACGAATATTAAGGACCCGGCCTGATAATTATACAATGTTGTTATTAAATGCCTTTTCTTTATATATGTTGGAATATCGAAACAAGCGATATCTTGAAGAGGCAGAGAATCTTCTAATCAATGCTTTCTTTAGCATGCAGGACAAAGAACCTAATTGGGATGAAGATAATCTAAGGGAAATATATAATAAATACACAGATACAATAAAATCAAAAAATGAAGAATTGATTGTATTTATGGATAAATACGGTTTTGAATTTAATTTTGATAATGTTTTAATAAAGAAAATATTAGAACAAATTAAATATACAAATGCTAGTATGGATGCAATCAATGAAAAATTATTTAATTAATTAAACTCTGGAGATAAATGATGGCAAAATCAATAATATCAGAAGTCAACGATGAATTGACAAGTTTAAGATCGAAAATAAATGATTTTCAATCAATCACATTATATCTAGATAATGCGAAAAATGTAGCAAAAGACTCAATTGATTCAATTAAAAATACTGATAAATCACTACAAAATAGAGTTGATGAACTTAAGGATACATATGAAGCCTTTTTATTATTAGAAGAAACTGTTTCTGAATTAATTAGTAAAATTAGTGATATAAATTTTCCTGATAGACTGGATAATATTGAAACAAAAGTCACTGATACAATTAAGCATCTTGATGATACAAAAAAAGAGACTTTAATTGAACTAAAATCAGCTTCAGAGACTATCATAAGTGCAGATTTTCAAGGGCAATTCTCTAAACTTAATAAAGAAATTGAAAAATCAGTTAATTCAAGCCAGAAATTAGCAGATAAAATCGAAGATCAAAAGTTGCCGAAGAAAATTGATGAACTCGAAAAAGGTGTTACAGAGCATCTTAAAAATAGCATAGAAAAACTTGAAAAAGTAACCAATAAAATCGCTGAAAATGTATTGAAAACAGTCCAGGATCTCAATTTACCATTAAGAATCGATAAATTAGATACAACTATTTCTAGTATTTTGACTGGAGTACAACAGGTTCAGAATAGAATTGAATCATTAGAAAATAATATAAAAGACAAATTGATTGAACTCCAGACTAAACAGGTTGAGGAATTATCGAGCATAAAAAATCTATTCTTTAAAAAAATAAAAAGGCAAAGTATTTTATCTGGTATTAATTTATTTTTATTATTGTGTGTAATAACTTTAATTATTATTCTTAATTTTTGGGTACAATAAATATTTATAGGAGATGATTATGGACCAAAGTAGCACAAACAAAGTTATTTTAATCGGAAGATTAGGCCAAGACCCAGAGATTAGGCTGACCACAAATGGAGATTCTGTTGGCAATATATCTATAGCTACCTCAGAAAAGTTTAAGAAGCAAAGTGCCGAAGTAATAGAAAAAACTGAATGGCATCGTTGTGTTGTTTGGAGGCAGACCGCTGATTTTGTGAAGCAATATATCAAAAAAGGCGATTTGGTATATATTGAAGGAAAACTTCAAACTAGAAAGTGGCAGGATAATTCAGGAAATAATAGATACACAACAGAAATCCAGGTTAGACAATTAACCCCTTTGGGATCAAAAAAAGATAAATCCCCCAAAAAGAATTCTGATGAAGATGATTTGCCGGATTTTTTAAAAGATTTGGATAAAAATAATAAACCGTCTAATAATGAGGATGAATTGGCATTTTAAGTTTTTATCAGAAAAGCTTGATATCATATCTTGGAGTATATTTTGACCAAATCAGTAATCCAAAATAAAAAATTAAGAATTAGAATACACAGAGTTAACAGTTGGCTTCAATGTGCAAATAATTATTCTAAAGATGATGATATTGCATTTATCTCTTATTGGATAGCATTTAATTGTTGTTATTTAACTGATCTTGAAAAAGAAGACCGACTATGTGAAAGAGAAAGTTTTACAAATTTTATAAAATCACTTGTCAGATATGATTTAAATGATAAAATAGAAAACTGTTTATGGGACAATTACTCGAACTTCATTAGGACATTGATTAGCAATCATTATGTATACTCCCAATTTTGGATTTCAGTAAGAGAAGGAGATTCTGACTGGGAAAACTCATTTGAAAAGAATAAAAAGAAAGCATTAAAAGCATTGGCTGAACGAAATGTAATTGCAGTAATGAGTGTTGTTCTTGACCGTCTTTACTGTTTAAGAAATCAACTTATCCATGGAGGCGCAACTTACCATAGCAAAGTCAATAGACAGCAAGTTAAAGATGGAAAAAGAATGCTATCTGAATTAATGCCAATTATAATAGAAATAATGATGTCATCAGATGATAAACATGACTGGGGTGAGATATCATATCCGGTTGTATAAAAGAACACATTTCGATTTTATTTAAGCTTTTCAAATTTTCATAAAGGAGTAATTATTATGCCCAATGGTGAATCAAGAAACTGTATACGTTTTCTCATGACACTTGAAAGATTTTACATTTTATATGGCAAGTGGCCTAAGGTGATTCATCTATATCCTTTTTTCATAGATGAACTTCAAGAAAAATTGTCAAATGAAGATTTTCAAACATTGCAATCTAAAATACAGCTTATCCCTGATGAAAAAAATCCTTTCTTATGTTCCGATGTGAAGGGCAATAAATACGATTACGCAAGAGGAGATAGCTGCCCAGACAAACATATAGAAATTAGTGCCATTGACTGGCTACAAATCAGTGCGCCGGGTTATAATGATTAATCACTTAAGGGGCTTTTTTTCATGTTCACCCCTAAGTGTTTTCGCTCCTCCATAAAAAACATTTGGACATATGTTTCAAAAACTGGATGTGAATCTGTGTACAAAATCCAGTTGTGTACAAAATGTGATTTTCTCCGTCGACAAAATTAAAAAATGAATGACCTCTCACGCCGGTAACAAGGGTTCCCTGCCCGACTATCGTTAGACAGGCGGACCTGCCCGCCATTAAATTTCAGTAAGTGGTCAAAAAAAGTTTGTCAGCAGTTAAAGAGTTTACAGTATGACCAGACTGATTGATGTTAGGCAGGCGGGGATTCCCTTATACGCTACTAAATTGATAAGCAGTCGGTTACATGTATTTCATTGTTTAAAATATCTATATTTACTTAATTTTAGGTTGTCATAAATTGACATTATTTATTAAATTTCACCTACATAAGTTTTGATATCCTCATAACGGGAGGTAGTGTTTAATTACCATTAAATTACCATGCCATGATTAACCTATTGATAAGGAATGAACTAATGAAAAAAATTCTGCTTTTGATATCTCTATTATTGGTTTTGTTTGGGTCCGGCCTGGCCGGAAAAGAAGACCTTGAAAATTCATTGTTTAATCTGCCTGATGTGATTTTTGAGACAATTGATACGCCGGATTCCTTTGAAGCGGCTTATCAATTAAAAATCAGGCAGCCGCTCGATCATTTGAATCCGTCGCAAGGTTATTTTTACCAGAAAGTTTATCTGTCCCATTTGGCTTTGGATCGTCCGGTTGTAATCAATACCGCCGGTTATGCTCAAGGCAGAAATAGGATTGGTGAACTAACAAAATTGCTAAAAGCCAACCAGGTGAGTGTGGAGCATCGATTCTTTGGTGAAAGTTTACCGGATTCTTTGGATTACAGATACCTCAACCTCCAACAAGCCACAGCGGATCTGCATCATATCACACAATTACTAAAAAATATCTACAAAGGTAAATGGATCAGCACCGGCATCAGTAAAGGCGGCGTGACAACAATATTTTATCGTTATTTTTATCCGCAAGATGTTGATGTCAGTATCCCTTATGTCGCTCCGGTTAATAAAGAGCGGGAAGACCGCCGTATCTATGCATTTCTCGACACCGTAGGCACAGATGACTGCCGTGATAAAATTCATAGGTTTCAGACCCGATTGCTGAAAAACCGTGAAGAAGTGCTGTCTTATCTCAAATTTTACACCCTGGGCAGGGAACAGAAATTTACTTATCTCACCTTTGAACAGGCGTTTGAGTTTGCTGTCCTGGAATATCCCTTTGGCTTTTGGCAATGGGGTAATAGCTGCGATAGTATTCCGGGAGAGGATGCGACAGTGGAAAAAGCCGTTGAATATTTTGTGTCCACCAAACCAATCGGGCTTTTTGGAGATAGGGATATTCATTATTTTGCGCCCCACTATTATCAATCAGCTGAAGAGATGGGATACTACGGGTATGAAGCCTATAAATTCAAAGACCTGATCAAAGCATTACCCACCGACCGGAATCCCATGGCGACATTTACACCCGACAGCATGCAAATTCCTTTTGATGGAAAACTGTTGAAAGATGTACATAAGTGGCTGGATAAAAAGGGCGATAAATTTATTTACATTTACGGCGAAAAGGATCCCTGGACTGCCTGTGCCATTCATCCTTCTAAAAAAGTAGATGCCAAATTGTTTATCCTGAAGGGAAAACACCATGGCAGCGCGCGAATTAAGAACATGACAAAAGAGGAAAAGCAGGATTTCATCGAGACCCTGGAAAGATGGTTGGGAATGGAAATTGATGAGTGAAAATTCATGAATAATTCAGGTTAAATTCGGGATTATTTCATATTTCACTATAGCGGACAATAGGGATTGTCCGCTTTTTTTTCTGTCATTCATCTGTTTGTTTTAAACCTGCCTTTATTCTAACCGAAGTATTGGTGGCTGCCAATCCGCCAAGTCCGGTACATTTAACGCAGGCGGGCATGTCCCGGCCAACCCTGGTAACGGTTTCGATCACCTCATCCAGGGGAATAACCGGGTTGAAACCGGACCGCGCCATTGTAGCTGAGGAGAGCGCGGTCATGGCAGCGGTGATATTTTTTCCCAGGCAGGGGACTTCCACCCGGTCGGCAACGGGATCGCATATCATGCCAAGAAGGTTTTGAATTGCCATGGAAGCGGCGGTAATGGCTTCTTGCGCTGATCCGCCCATTAACTGGACAATAGCTGCCGCGGCCATTCCCGATGCCGCGCCGCATTCCACCTGGCAGCCGTGTTCCTCGGCTGAGAATCCCGGGCCCTGAGCGAACAGTACGCCCACCATACCCGCGGCAAAATAGGCTTTGATTATTTCGTTAGTGCCGGAATTCAGGTTTTCCGCTACCGCCCGGACCACGCCGCCAATGGTGCCGCAGGAACCGGCGGTTGGATTGGCGACGATGACTTCCATGGCGCTTTTGGATTCCATGATGGCTGTTACATAGGCAATGCTGTTATTGAGTATTGAATTCTTAAGAATTTTGCCGCTATTTTGCGCTTTTTCGATCAAATGAGATTGCTGTTGCAGAATCCGGTCGCTGTATATCGTTCCTTTTAGTCCTGTATTAATACTCTGGTCAATGATGGTTATGATTCCGGCCATTTTTTCATTTAATTCAACTTCTGTCAAATTGCTTTGGGATTGCTCATAAATCAACCCAACTTTTCCCAGTTGATTTTTGTCCGCATATGCCAGCAACTCTGTTACGGTCTTGAAAGGCGGTTCGGTTTCATTACCGGCAACAACCGGCAGCACGGGATCAATAAAAATAACGGTCTCAGTTTCCGGATTGTTCTCTAATGTGTGAATTATTTCCGGTGGCAGTGAGTGAGGTAACTTAATATTTGTCAGGGTAACACTACTATTTGAAGATTGAAAAAGAGGTGTCTTTTTCGTTATGAACTTTTTATAACACTCAGGAAGAGATTTACCTTGATGCCAGATGAGGATTTCGAAATAATTT
The DNA here is from genome assembly GCA_964498725.1 of uncultured bacterium. Classification (GTDB taxonomy): domain Bacteria; phylum Fidelibacterota; class UBA2242; order UBA2242; family JAFGTP01; genus JAFGTP01. The sequence continues at coordinate 15,999 of CAZCHS010000072.1, forward strand.
CCCTGTAAATTAACATTGAAATTATCAATTTTTTGAATCTCAAAAGCGCCGCCGCCTATGGAAATGCCAATAAATTCCATTGTTTTGCCATTAATGCTTTCAAGTCTTAGCCTGACGGTATTGGCATGACTGGTGGAAAAGGAATTGACTTTGTAGTTAATCTCAATGCCGGCCTCTTTTGCAAGGGTTTCTGTGTGTTTCATTCTGTCGTCAACAATGTTCAGCCCGAGCAAACCGCCGTTGATACCCATAACAGTTCCCTGTTCCCGGTAATTGCCGGCCCAGGCGCCATCTTTATCAAACTCAATGACCGCCCGTTTAAGTGGCCTGTTGAAAATCGCCATGCAAATTTTGGCAATACGCCATGAAGCGGCGGTATGGGAACTGGACGGGCCGCGCATCACCGGCCCGATGACATCATTGAAAATGCTCGGTCTTTTAGTCATATAATCTTACCTCCTGTCCAAAGGGAGCGACCAGGGATTTTTCAAAAATCCGGTTGGCCACTTCCAAATCCTGAATCGCGGTGCCAACACTTTTAAACAGGGTCATATCATCGGCAGAACTTCGTCCGGGTATGTTGCCCAAAACACAGTCGCCAATCTCGCCAATTATGTTTTGGGATGAATAATTTTCTGATTTCATTGCTCGCAAAAAATCTCCGCTTTCCTTGAGGCAAGCCTCTTTGTCGTCAAAATAGCAGCGGGATGAATGAATGATCTCAGGATCTATTTCCTGCATATTGGGCTTGAAAGAACCAATGGCATTGATGTGAACCCCCGGCTTTAAATGTGCTTTGGTAAAGAGCGGTTTTTCTCCATTGGTTGCCGTGCAAATGATGTCCACTTCTTTAAGCACTGACAGATTATTAGTGAACCATATTTTGCCCCTCGTCTTTCCGCTCATTTCCCTGAGAAATTCTTCTCCGGCTTGCGATGACCGGTCAAAAATCCAGATTGTTTTGAGTTCCTTCACCGCATTGACCGCTTCCAGTTGCGTCTTGCCCTGTGAGCCACAGCCGAAAATCGCCAGGTTTTCCGACTTTTTCCGGGATAAATATTTTGTCGCCAGGCCACTGGCTGCGCCGGTTCGTAGCGCTGTGAGATATTCGCCGTCCATAATTGACAATATTTCACCGGTTTTATTATCGATCAGCAGCACAATGCCCAAAATCGTGGGAATTCCCGGTATTACATCGCTGTTTTTTTGGGTCAGGATTTTAATGCCAGATCGGTTGGGTTGATTGAGGAAAGCCGGTTTGAGCAATAAATTTAACCCCTTGTCCTGTGTGCTGACGATAGTGCGCTTGGGCACATAACACTTACCGGCGGAAAATTTTGAAAAAGCAGCCGCCATAGCGTCAATGGCTTCCGGCATGGTAAAATGTTTTTTTATCTCACTTTGTTTGATCAGTTTTATCGGTTTTCTTGATAATGGCATTGCGAACTCCTGAATTTTTTTATTTGGCGCCCGGAATTAGGTTTTCTTTCCAGAATTTTTCCATGGTGCGGCGCAGATGCAGCGATGTATTCTCTCTTTCGCTGATGCTGTGGGTACGCATGGGATAGGACATCATGCTGAAGAGTTTATTATGCTTGATCAGTTCATTGGCCAGCATTTCAAAACTCTGGTAATGCACATTATCATCGCCGGTGCCGTGAATGATCATCAGGTCACCCGCCAGTTTGGACGCATGATTGATCGGAGAGCCATCGCGGTATCCCTGTGGGTTTTCACTGGGCAAGCCCATATAGCGTTCCTGGTAAATGGTATCATACAGGCGTTGATCGGAAACAAAAGCCAGTGCGATGCCGGTTTTATAGATTTTTGGATAGCGGAACATACAGTTCATGGTCATTTG
>CAZCHS010000073.1:0-17682 GCA_964498725.1 uncultured bacterium
TTGAAAATTCATGAATAATTCAGGTTATAATCAGCCACTGGCTGTCTGACTATTTTCCGGTTAAAATTAATTAAGGATAAAGCCTTGATAAATCGTTGCTTGTTACTCATTCAAATTGTAAATTTTCTGGTTTATTTATGATAATTTTTAACAAAAGGACCCCTATGATAAAAAGTATGACCGGTCACGGTTGTGTTGAGAAAACCTTTGACTATGGAACCATTTCTGTGGAAATGCGCTCAGTGAACAGCCGCTATTTCGATATCAATATTAAAAATCCTGACTTTCTGGAATTGTACAAAAATGATCTCAGTAGAATTTTATCGGAAAAACTTTATCGCGGCCGGGTAACTGTATTCATTAAATACGAGCCCAATGCACAGGAGAACATCGCGATTAATTTTGAAGCTGCCGAGAAGATTTACCAGGACATACAGAGCCTGAAAAAACGGTTGAAACTCACTGAGCCGGTGGAATTGCACCATTTACTAGCCATACCGGAAGTACTAAAAGAACAGGACCCCGAAGTTGATATGGAAATACTACTGGCTGACATAAAGCAAATGCTGGCAACTGCCGCCGACAAAATGAATGAAATGCGCGCCGCAGAAGGTGAAAACCTGGCGGAAGTCATTGCTAAAAAACTGACCATTATCCACGATAATCTGGCCGTTATTAAAGAAAAAATAACGAACAGAAAAGCTTCTTATTTCGAAAAATACAAAGAACTGATACAGGAACTGGCCAGTGATATTAATATTGATGATGACCGTTTGCTTCAGGAAGTTGCTATTATGACAAAAAAAGTCGATATCTCCGAAGAATGCGATCGCATTGACTCCCATATTTCCCTTTTCCATCAATATATCGAGGGTGATCATGCTGCCGGCAAGAAAATGAATTTTCTGGTACAGGAACTTAACCGCGAAATGACAACTATCGGTTCAAAATCCGAAAGCGCCGAAATATCACAGTTAGTTGTGAATATGAAAAACGAACTGGAAAAAATCAGGGAACAGGTACAAAATATATTATGAGCAATAAAGGCATTCTACTGGCAATCGCAGCACCGTCAGGAACCGGTAAAACCACGGTCTGCCGGGAATTGATCAAAAATCTTGATAACATTGCCTTTTCAATTTCCTGCACCACCCGCAGCCCCAGAAAAAACGAACACGATGGATTTGATTATCACTTTTTAGATCATACCACGTTCCAAAATTATATCAATGAAGAAAAATTTGCCGAATATGAGAAGGTCTTTGAAAATTTTTACGGCACCCTGAAATCCACCCTGGAAGAAGCCATCGGCAACAATCAGATTCTGCTATTGGATATTGATGTTAAGGGAGCCCTCAATATAAAAAGACTCTATCCCGAGGATACGATCGCCATTTTCCTGAAACCGCCTTCAGTAGAAGAGTTAATGCGCCGCCTGGCGGGACGGGGAACGGAGAATGAAAAAACGCTGGCGATTCGGCGCGCCAGAATTCCCGAAGAAATGGAAAAAGCAAAAGACTTTGATTATGTCATAATAAATGATAATTTACAAACTGCTGTAAACGAAATATTAACAATTATAAAGGAGAAATAAAAACATGGCTGATACAATTCATTTTTCAAAACTGATGAACCAATCCGAAGATATTTTCGAATTGGTCCTCTTAGCCGCCCGTCGCGCAAAACAAATCAATGCCCTGAGAATGGCAAAATATCCCCTGCCCACGATCAGTAAACGCACCGAAGAAGAAGATTACGACGAAACCCCGAAAGAATATTCCATCGACTGGGATAAAATGGAAAAACCCACGACTCTCGGACTCAATCAACTCCTGGAAGGCGAAGTAATTTTCAAACGTGCTGAACTGGAAGATAATGAAAGAGAAAAAACTAAGGAACTCTAAAATATTAATCGGTGTCACCGGTGGCATCGCTATTTACAAAGCAGCGGATTTAATTCGACGATTGACTGTCGATCACGGGGCTGAAGTCCAGGTTGTCATGACACCTTCGGCACAACAATTTATGACCCCACTGATTTTTGAAACTCTAACCGGGAAACCGGTTTACACTGATATGTTCAAAGGCGACTATGTCGGAACCCGCCACATTGACCTGGCAAAAGACCCGGATCTGGTTCTCATTTGCCCGGCCACCGGTAACATTCTGGCCAAAGCGGCTCAGGGAATTGCCGACGACCTTCTGAGTTCCACCATACTTGCAGCCTGGGAAAAATTAATGTTTGCTCCGGCAATGAATGTTAAGATGTGGGAAAATCCATCTACTCAGAAAAATATGGAAATCCTGCAAAAAAGAGGTTTTCCTGTTATTCAACCCAAATCAGGATTATTGGCTTGCAATGATATTGGCACCGGCAAACTGGCTGATATTGATGTGATTATCGAAGCCATTTACACCCATTTAAAAGGAGAAAAAAGACTGGCAGGCAAAAAAGTACTGGTTACCGGCGGCCCGACCCGTGAAAGGATTGACAGCGTACGGTTTATTTCTAATTATTCTACCGGTAAAATGGGTCTGGCCCTGGCGCAAGAAGCCCAAAAAGAAGGCGCCGACACAACCCTCATCACCGGACCGGTTAATTTGGATATTCCGGTTAATCTGAAACACCTGCAAGTTGAAAGCGCCGCTGAAATGCTAACCACTTTGTCAAAACAGGAGAAAAAAATCGATTACCTGTTCATGAGCGCTGCCATTGAAGATTTTATTCCGGTGAATACCAGTGACGACAAAATAAAAAAAGATCAAATGCCGAATTCGATTCCCGTTAAACAGGCGCCGGATATTGTATCTGATTTTCGTAAAGCCCATTCGGAAACCTGTATCATCGGTTTCAGCGTGGAATCAGCCCAAGGCAAGGAAAATTCTCTGGCGAAGATGGCCCGCAAAGGGTTGGATTACATTGTTTGGAATGATCCCCAAAATGAGGGCGCGGCCTTTGCCCACGACACCAATGAGGTGACACTTTTCTCAAAATCCGGTCAGGAATGGTTCCTGCCCAAACGCTCCAAACGCGGCATTGCCGAAAATATAATCAAAATAATAAGCGATTACAGGACAAAATAGTGTCAGATATCAAAAGCGAAATATACCGTTATTTTCAGCAGCGGGAAGAGTTATACCCCGGTGACTTCATTGCCAGGCCGGACAAGCATATCCCCGACATTCAGCCGGAAGTGAAAAAAGTTAATAAAATCAGGGAATATTTGTTTCTTGACGCCGGCAATCCCCTTTCCAAAATTTTGTTTGTTTGTACCCGTCCCTTAAAAGCGGATATTGAAAAGGGAGAAATTCTATCCGGCGAGCCGGGCGAATTATTCGATAAAATTTTAAAAGCTATAGACTTAAGTCGTAAAGATGTTTATATTACCTCGTTATATCATGTTAGTAAGGAAGGAAAACTATCTAATACTCCCGACATGAATGCTTTTGAAAAAACAGTCAATGAAAGAAAGCCGGAACTCATAATTTCACTGGGTGAAAATGCCGGAAATACACTAATGAAAAAGAACCATAAACTAGCGGAAATCCACGGAAAAATATTTAAATATAATCAGGTCGACCTGATATATACTTATCATCCAGGACAAATTATAAAAAATACAAGTTTGAAAAGACCGGTTTGGGAAGATTTTAAAATAATAAAAAGTTTAATTTAATTTTGAGCAAGCAATATAAACAAAACCAAAAAAAACCGGAATTCGTAAGAGTTCCGCCCCACAGTGACGAAGCGGAAATTTCCGTTCTTGGCGGCATTTTACTGGACCCTAATTCTTTTAATAAAGTATCAACAATTCTGCGTCCTGACGCGTTTTATAAAGATGCTCATAGAAAAATTTACCGGGCTATGGAAGAACTGGATAATGACCACAGCCCTATCGACCAGATCACTGTCACAGAAAAACTAAAAACTCTCAGTCTTCTGGAAGAAATTGGCGGCGCTTATTATGTCACCGGTCTGGCGGAAGCCGTTCCCTCGGCTGCAAATATTGAATATTGGGCGGAAATCGTAAAAGAAAAGTCTATTTACCGCCATTTGATTACCGCCACCAATGAAATTCAAAAAGAAGCTTATGATGCAACTGAATCAGCCCATGATGTGCTGGACAAAGCAGAACACAGAATTTTTCAAATATCACAAAATAAAAAATCAGATAGTTTTAATAATTTTGAAACAGTGCTGAATAAAACCTTCCAACATTTGGAAACCATCGGAGATTCAGAATATCATACCACCGGTATTCCCACCGGGCTGATCGAACTGGATGAATTATTGTCCGGATTCCAAAATGGTGACCTGGTGATTCTCGCCGGCCGGCCCAGTATGGGAAAGACTGCACTGGCGCTTTCAATGCTCAGAAATGCAGCTGTGGAATATGGTGTTCCCGTGGCCTTTTTCAGCCTTGAAATGCCGGATTACCAGTTGGCTTTGCGCCTCTTATGTGCCGAAGCAAAAGTCAATGCCCACCAGGTGCGCACCAGAACCCTACCAAAAAATGAATACCGGAAATTAACCGAGCAAATGGGACGTCTCGCCCAGGCGCCGATTTATATTGATGACACACCGGGCGTTTCCATGCTGGACATTCGTTCCAAATCCCGGCGACTGAAACAGGAACATGATATCAAATTGGTCGTGGTGGATTATCTGCAGCTGCTCAGCGGCCCGAAAGCGGAAAGCCGTCAGCAGGAAATCACACAAATATCCCGAAGTCTAAAAATGCTGGCCAAGGAACTGGATGTACCGGTACTGGCCCTCTCACAGCTGTCACGAGCTGTGGAACAGCGGACCGGCGCCCACCGGCCGCAATTATCAGACCTTCGTGAATCCGGTGCCATTGAACAGGATGCCGATGTGGTGATGTTCGTTTACCGGCCTATCGTTTATGCCAGAAAAGCCGGCAGAGAAGACGATATTCAGCCGGAAGACAGAGGCAAAGCAGAAATTATCATCGGCAAGCAAAGAAACGGTCCTGTGGGGACTGCCAATGCAGTTTTTATCGAAAAATACGCGCGCTTCGAAAATATGGCAATCCACCATGATATAGAAGAAAGCCCGGGGTTTTGATGGTTGAAAAACTGATCAAAAATAATGAAGCGGAGCAGGAGCGACGACCTAAAAAATTTTACGTTCTCATAGAAGCGCGGGGGAAAGGGTCAGCCATTACCCGGGAGCAGGAAGATTTTCTCTGGAAAGCTTACAAATATGCCCGGGAAGCCCATCGTGGCCAAAAACGCAAATCCGGTGAGCCTTATTTTGAACATCCCTATCAGACAGCCATAATCCTTTCCGAAATGAACATGGATATTATTACCGTGGCCAGTGGCATTCTGCATGACGTTATTGAAGATACTGATATCAGTTTTCAGGATATTGCCGAGATCATTTCTCCGGAGGTCGCCAAACTGGTGGAAGGTGTCACCAAAATCAGCGGGATCAAATTTAAAACCCATGAAGACAAACAGGCCGATAATTTCCGCAAAATGCTGCTCAATGTTGCCAAGGATATTCGCGTGCTGATCATCAAATTTGCTGACCGCCTTCACAATATGCGGACAATTTCATCACTGGCAAAAATGAAACAACGCCGCATCGCCCTGGAGACCAAAGAAATTTATGCTCCCCTTGCCCACCGTTTAGGGATGTACAAATTGCGGGCTGAACTGGAAGACCTGATCCTGAAAACCCTGGATTTTGATGCTTACAAATTCCTAAAAAAACGAATTCGTGAAAGCAAACACAGACGCGAACAATATATTAAAACCTTTACAGAGCCGCTAAAAAACGAACTGGACCGGCAGAATATTGAAGCCACCATCAAAGGGCGCTCAAAACATTTTTATTCAATCTACAAAAAAATGAAAATCCGCAACAAACCTTTTGAAGAGATCTTCGACTTACTGGCGATTCGCGTGATTGTTGATACCGTTGAGGAATGCTATACAGTGCTAGGGTCGGTTCACAAAATTTTCACACCGGTTATGGAGCGATTCAAAGACTATATCGCGTCCCATAAAGCCAATTATTATCAATCCCTGCATACCACTGTCTACGGTCCCGAAGGCAAAATTGTGGAAATACAAATTCGCACCAAAGAAATGGATCAGGTGGCGGAAGAGGGTATTGCCGCCCATTGGAAATACAAAGAAGGCAAATCTACCGATATTGATAAGTATGTCGTTTGGTTGCGGAACCTGGTGGATATGCTCAAAACCGACAGCATTAATTCCAAAGAATTTATGGAAGCCCTGAAAATTGACCTGTTTAAGGATGAAATTTTCTTGTTTACACCCATGGGAGATTTAATCCGGCTGCCGGTTGGGTCCACTCCTATTGACTTTGCTTTTGAGATTCATACGGAAGTGGGGTATGGCTGCATCGGCGCAAAGGTTGACGGTAAAATGATTGCCCTGAATACGGAATTAAAAAGCGGGCAAAAGGTTGAAATCATCACTTCCGATGTTAAAAAACCCAGCTATGCCTGGTTGAAAATCGTCAAAACCTCAAAAGCCATAACCGCCATTAAAAAATGGATCAAACAGAATCAAAAGTTAGACAGTATGCAACTGGGCCGGGAAATTCTGGAAAAGGAAAACCGGAAGAACAAAAACCTGGGCTTTTTATCAAAAATTGAAAAAGAGTATGATAAACTGGGCTATGATACACTGGACGACCTCTACATTGATGTTGGCGAAGGTGTACTGACCACTGCCAAACTCCACGACAAATTATTTACCGATGCAGAAAAAGAAGAAAAACCGGATAATATTATCCAAAGCGGCCTCAACCGGTTAAAACGTAAAAATACCAAAGGGGTTCGTGTTCATGGCGTAACCAATATGATGATAAAATTTGCCCAATGCTGCCATCCGATTCCCGGTGACCCGATTATCGGTTTTATCAGCCGGGGACGGGGAATCATTGTCCATACCAACTATTGTAATAACATCCCGGCTCTGGTGGGAAAAAATGAGCGAATGATCAATGTGGAATGGGATGTTGATAAGCGGCAGACTTTCTCATCCAACATTAAAATCACCAGCCAGGAACGACGAAATCTATTGAACGATATCACGAGAATTACCACCGAAACCAATACCAATATTTTAAGAATTGAAGGTAATGTTGACGATACGATCAATCATATCAACCTGGTTATAGAAGTATCAAATCTGAAGCATTTGAAAAAAGTGCTGGCAAAACTAAGGCGATTACAAGGAATTATTTCAGTTGAGAGAAAATAAAACATAAGGAGGAAAACTTATGAGTAAGCGTGCAAAAACATTTACCAAGAAGGACATCGTCAAGCATACGGCAAAACAGCTCGATGTAAACATGCATGAAATCGAAGATGTTGTCAACGGTGTTTTCCAAAGTTTGCGAGAAATACTGACTTTGGATGAACGTGAATTAAGAATTGAAATTAGAAACTTTGGCGTTTTTGAAGTCAAACAAACCAAAGCCAAACCAAAAGCGAGAAATCCGAGAACAAATGAAATTGTATTTGTTCCTCCAAGACGAAAAACACATTTTAAGCCGGGAATTTTGATCAAGGACGCATTGAAAAAACCGGTGGAAGATCTGGAATAACTTTTTATCTCCAACTGAAATTTTAATAACAAGCATGGCAATCTGATACCGGGTTGCCATGTTTTTTATGATCCTGACTGAGAAGGTTGGAATTTACTGCAAGTTTACTTTGTAAAATCCCATCTTAATTTTTAATTTTCTGCTTAACCAGGAATTAATTTATTAATGAATATAATTGCCAAAAAAACATTAAACTCCCGACTATTAGCACCCTTACTTTCCGGACTGTTAATAGTTTTTGCATTCCCCCCTTTCCCCACCGGTTTTTTAGCCTGGTTTGCATTACTGCCCCTTATTTATTCTTATTATAAAGATGATTTTCACCTGGGTTTTGAGAAGAGTTTTATTTTCGGTATGGTACTCAACCTGGGTATTTTATACTGGCTGGCGGTTAATCAGGGAACCCAGTGGTATTATTCCTCCCTGTCGATGCTGTCATCGGTTTTATTTCTGGCTCTTTTTTATGGTATTGCCGGCAGTGTAATCGGATATATCGGTAGAAAAAGCGGCAAAACTGCCGGTATCCTCGCACTTCCCTTTGTCCTGACTGCAATGGAATGGTTACGTTCCCTGAGTACACTGGGATTTACCTGGAACAATCTCTGTTACACACAGTCCACCAATCTGCCGTTGTTACAGATTCTTTCCTTCACCGGCCCCTTTGGCTTAAGTTTTTGGATATACATGATCAATGCGCTACTCTTCCTGATTATATTGAATTGGCAAACTGAACGATACCGGCTGATCAGTATTTTTGTGATTATTTTTATTTTCCCCTTCTTATATGGTTTTATAGTTCTCCATGACACCGGAAATATTGCAGATTCAAATAATAAAAATGTCCTGGCAGTCACAGTGGTTCAACCCAATGTTGATCCCAATGCTAAATGGGACAAATCCTTTTATAAAGACAATATTAAAAAATTGTTGACCCTGAGTGAAGCGGGAATCGCAGAAAATCAAAGCAAACTGATTATCTGGCCCGAAACAGCGGTCCCCACTTATCTCAGGATCAACCGGCGCAACTCCCTGGAAGAACTACGTAAATTTTCAAATGAGCATGATATATCTGTAATTACCGGGGCGCCTGACTATCACTTCAATAAGAAAAATGATGAATACGAATTCTACAATTCTGTCTTTTTTATAAATCCCACCAACCCCAGTCCTGAGATATACCGGAAAATGCATTTAGTCCCCTTTGGCGAATATATTCCTTTGTCTGAACATTTTACCAGTCTGAAAAAACTCAATCTCGGCCAGGGCAATTTTATCGCCGGTAAAGAGATAACAATTTTTAATTTAGAAAATAATGATTTCCCTATCGACATGACCGCTGCTGTTTGTTTTGAGTCCTCCTTTTCAAATCTCATTCGTAAAGGAGTAAAAAAAGGCTCACATTTGCTGGCCATCGTGACCAATGACGCCTGGTTTGGCAATACCTCTGCCCCCTATTTGCACGCCCATATCGCCAGATTCCGGGCTGTGGAAAATCGCATTCCTGTGGTCAGGGCCGCCAATACCGGCATTTCCATGATCATTGACAGCTACGGACGCGTTATCGAGAAATCTAAATTCGCCGAGGAAAAACAACTCAGCGCTAAAATTATTATTACCAAAAATAAAACTTTTTATACAAAAACCGGAAACTGGATCGGTATCTTTTGCGTAATAGTGGTGTTGTTTTTTATAGGCCAACCATTCTTCAGGAGAAAAAATGCAAAATAAGCGATTTTTACCCATTATCATTTTACTATTAATGAGTTCAATAATCCCGGGATTTTCACAGGAAAAAGAAACAAAAGTCTATACAGTAAAGGAAACCCGTCTGAATGTCATGAAATCCATAGTATTGCCCGGCTGGGGTGAACACTCACTGGGATATAAAAACCGCGGATATTTTTTCAATTCCACGGAATTGTTAGGCTGGCTCAGTTATGCCGCTTTTACATTCTACAGTACTCAAACCCGTGATGACATGAAAGCCTTTGCTGCGGACCATGCGGGAATTATACCTTCGGGAAAAGACAATCAGTTTTATACTGACATCGGTAATTATATGGATATACACTCCTACAATGACCAAAAAAGACGCTACCGGCAAACTGACCGCATATATACAGAAGATGAAATGTTCTGGGCCTGGGATACCGAAGAAAATAAGCAAAAATTTGATGACATGCGACTGAATTCAAGACTCGCCAAACGCAATGCCTCCCTGGTTGTCAGCACTCTGATCCTGAATCGGCTGTTGAGCGTGATCGACATTGCCACATTAACCAAAAACAAAGTTGAAAACCCCTACTCCGATGATATCCAGGCGTTGATCATACCGGAAAGAGATAAAACCACAATGTCAATTAGCTTTCGGTTCTGATGATTGCAGTTGATCCCAGGATTAAAATCTTTTCCTTTTTTCTCTATGCCTTTTTAATTTTTATGCATAACAATTTACCGTCTCAACTTTTACTGGTGGGGATTACGATCTTAATAATATTAATCTCCCGGCAGCAGTTGTTCACAGTCCTGAAAAAAATTAAATACCTGCTTTATTTTCTACCCCTGACATTTCTGATTCATCTGCTATTCAGCACCAACCTCTTTGCGGTAATTTTCAGCGGTAAGCATTTCGATTACCAAACATTGGCCATTCCCTTTATCTATACTTTCAGGATTGGCAATTTTCTCATTTTCATGAGCTGGTTTATCGGCTGGATTGAGACAGAAAAAGTGATCGACGGCATCTATTTGATTCTTAAGCCCTTAAAAAAAATTAAGGTACCGGTGGATAATTTATTCCAGGTAATATTCATTGCCATCCGGTTTTTCCCAATTTTGCAGCAGGAATATCAAACTATCAGTGCCAGTTGGAAAACCTACAGCAATCAGCAGGATAATGAAAACCGGTTGATCAATATCATGAATATGCTGGTCTCATTACTGGTCTTCAGTTTCCGGAAAGCAGAAAAAATTGCCCTGGCCATGCATGTCCGTGGTTTCGGCCAAACAGATCGAAGTTATTATACAACCTTAAAAATAACCCGCTATGATCTGCTGTTTATGAGTTGTAATTTGTTGTTTTTTATGATAATGTTAAAGTTAGGTGGTTTTTTTGCGACGGTTTCAGTTTAAAGTGGAATATGATGGTGTTAATTACGCCGGTTGGCAAGTACAAAATAATGCCCCCACTGTCCAGGGAATGATTGAAAAAGCGCTGCGGGACTTTAATAATGGCCAGCTGATCCGTATCCATGGCGCCGGGCGAACCGATGCCGGTGTACACGCTCTGGGCCAGGTCGCTCATTTTGATCTGAACACAAAACTGGATGCCCTGTCTTTTGAACGGGCGATCAATGCTAAAACCCCCATAGACATACATGTTTATGACTGCCGGGAAGTCAACCCCAATCGGCACAGCCGGCACAGCGCCAGGCGGCGTACTTATATTTACAAAATATCCACCAAATATTCCCCTTTGTTACGCAACAATCACTGGTGGGTTCGCTGGGACCTGGATTATGATAAGTTGCAGCAATGCGCCAAATTGATTGAAGGTGAACACGATTTCGAATCCTTTTGTCGAACAGCGGACCAGGCCGCTTCAAAAGTCTGTTTTATTTATAATTCTGTATGGAAAAAAGAAGATAATTTATTAACTTACACCATAGCAGGTACTCGCTTTTTACACAGTATGGTAAGAATGCTGGTAGGCACTATGGTAGAAGTTGGCAGAGGCAAGCACAGTGTTGAAAAATTTAAACAAATGCTCAGCACAACAACAATTGATCCGACCCGCTTAACTGCCCCTGCCCATGGACTATATCTGGCTAAAGTAGAATACCAGGAAGATATGGAATAGACCCTTTGATCCGACTTAAATTATTTATAGTCAGATTAAAAAATGCATTAGATAAAATATTATAAACAAGAATTAGGCGTAGGATAATGAAAAATCTTTTTTACCGGTTATTAACTATTTTTTTTATATTACTTTTGGTTGCCAGTTCTTTTGGCAATAATCTTCAGGACACCATTAATAACTCCCGCAGAAATGCCATTACAAAAGCCATTGAAGTGATCTCTCCGGCGGTTGCCAGTATCAGTGTTACTGCATATAAAAATGTGCGTACCAATTATGGCATGGACAATCCCTTTTTCGGACTTCTCTTTCCGGAAAGCCATTATCGCCGTAAAGTAAAAAATATCGGCTCCGGTGTCATCATCAGTGCCGACGGATACATCGTCACCAATGCCCATGTCGTCAGCAGTGCCCAAACGATCAAGGTCACACTCCAGGATGGCAATAATTATGACGCGCGTTTGTCAGGGGTTGATCCGGTGGCCGATATCGCCCTGCTGAAAATTGAGGATGAAAAAGAATTTGATTATGCTCTGCTGGGAAATTCCGATGATGTGATCATTGGCGAATGGTGTATAGCGCTGGGCAATCCTTTCGGACTGTTCGATGTCAGTAAGAAACCAACCGCAACTGTCGGTATTATTTCCGGCATAGACCTTGATTTCGGTGCCCGCAGAGACGGGACGGTTTACCAGGATATGTTGCAAACCGACGCTTCAATCAATCACGGCAACAGTGGCGGACCACTGATCAATGCCGAGGGAAAAGTCATCGGTATCAACACCTTCATTTTCACCGGCAGCAATGTTGACCAGGGCTCTATCGGACTGGGATTTGCTATCCCCATCAACCGTGTCAAAGAGATTGTTTTGGAATTGAAAGAATTCGGCAAAGTGGACAGAAATTTTGACACCGGCCTCTCGGTTCAGGACATTGATCCCTACCTGGCAAGAGTCCTGAAACTGGATGTGCGGCAAGGCGTGATTGTCACTGATGTCAGAAAAAATAGCGCCGGAGACAAAGCCGGTATTCTGGTTGGTGATGTCATTATGAAGGTCAATGATGAAATTGTAAAAAACAAAAACAACATCCTGCTCTATATCAAGGAAAATTTCTATAAATCCGGCGATGTGCTGAATCTGACTATTATCCGGGAAGACAAAACCATAAATAAAAAACTTAGATTGGAATAATTGTAATATGATAGCAAGATATACCTTACCTGAAATGGGAAAAATCTGGTCTGACCAAAGTAAATATGAGGCCTGGTGGAAGGTGGAACTGGAAGTCTGCCGGGTGCAGTACGAACGCGGAGTAATTCCGGAGGAAGATTTTAAAAATATTGAAGAAAAAGCCGGTTTCAAGGTGGAACGGATCCTTGAAATCGAAGAAGAAGTCAAACACGATGTCATTGCTTTTTTGACCAATGTCGCTGAAAATGTCGGCGACTCATCACGCTTCATACACAAAGGCATGACCTCTTCGGATTTGCTGGATACCGCACTGGCATTGCAATTAGCTGAAGCCGGTGACCTGATACGGGAAAAAATCGTGGCACTGATCAATGTCCTGGGCAAACGGGCTCTTGAATTTAAACAGACCCTGATGATCGGACGTTCCCATGGTATTCACGCGGAACCCATTACCTTTGGCCTGAAATTCCTGATCTGGAAAAAAGAGATGGAGCGGAATCTGCGTCGGTTTGACCTGGCTCTGGAAGATGTCAGAGTTGGCCAGATCTCCGGTGCGGTTGGCACTTACCAGCATCTGGAACCGGAAGTTGAAATTCGCACCTGCGAAAAATTAGGACTGACACCGGCACCTGTTTCCAACCAGGTAATTCAACGGGACCGGCATGCAAATTTTGTATCCACTCTGGCTGTGATTGGGTCAACACTGGACAAGATCGCCGTGGAGATTCGTCACCTGCAACGCACCGAAGTTTTAGAAGCGGAAGAATACTTTTCCAAAGGTCAAAAAGGCTCCTCAGCCATGCCCCACAAACGGAACCCAATCCTGACCGAAAGAATCTCAGGAATGGCGCGGTTACTGCGCGGTTATGCCATCACTGCCATGGAAAATGTCGCGCTCTGGCATGAACGGGACATTTCCCACTCTTCAGCAGAACGTGTCATCCTGCCAGACGGATGTATAACCCTGGATTTTCTCCTGACACAAACAACAAAAGTATTGAAAAATCTCCTGGTCTATCCGGAAAACATGATGAAAAACATGAATCTGACCAATGGCCTGATCTTCTCACAGGAAGTCCTGCTGAAATTGGTGGAAAAAGGACTTACCCGCGAAAAAGCTTATAAAATGGTGCAGGATAATGCCATGCAGGTCTGGCGTGAGAAAAAAGATTTTAAAACCCTGCTCCTGCAGGATGACGCCATTATGAAATATTTAAGCAAAGCGGAAGTTGAAGAACTATTCAGTTTTGACAAATTGCTTAATCGTGTCAATCAAATTTTTGAAAAAGTAAAATAAAAGAGGTGAGAACAGAAATGGAAAAAAAAGAAAAACTTTATGAAGGCAAGGCCAAGATCATTTATAAAACCGATCAGGATGGCCTGGTGATTCAACATTTCAAAGATGACGCGACCGCTTTTGACGGCGAAAAAAAAGATACCGTAATGGGCAAAGGTGTGGCCAATAATAACATCAGTTCCAAAATGTTTAAACTGGTGGAAAAAGCCGGCATCAAAACTCATTTCGTAAAAAAATTGTCTGACAATGAAATGCTGGTCAAAAATGTAGAAATTATCCAGGTGGAAACCATTGTCAGGAATATTTCAGCCGGTAGTTTTTGCCGTAAATACGGCGTGGAAGAAGGAATCGTTTTTGAAAAACCCACAGTAGAATTTTCCTACAAAAGCGATGAACATCACGATCCGCTGATGAATGACGATCATATTCGGGTCATGGGCTTAGCAACCGAAAAGGAAGTTGAGACGATGCGCACAAAAGCCCTGGAAATTAATGAAATATTGAAAAAATTCTTTGCTTCCATTGGTATTACAGTCGTGGATTTCAAACTGGAATTTGGCCGTCATAATGGCGAAGTGTTACTGGCTGATGAAATTTCACCGGATACCTGCCGGTTCTGGGACAATAAGACAAAGAAAAAATTGGATAAAGACAGATTTCGTTTCGATCTCGGTGGTGTAGAAGAGACCTACGCCGAAATGATGAAACGAATTGGAGGATGATCAAACCGTGTTTGCTAAAGAAGGTTTTAAGTTTATAATCCCTTTGCTCATCTGGGTTATATTGGTTGTTATCATTACACTGATATTTCCGGTTATACAATTAATTTATCTATCAGTGCTGAGTAGCTTGCTATTTTTGTTTGTTCTGTGGTTTTTCCGCGATCCGGAAAGAACACCTCATCCGGATATCAATAAAATAGTTTCTCCCGCCGACGGACGCATTGTTGCCTTTGATGAAATTCACAATAAGTACGTCGGTAATGCGAAAGTACTGTCTATTTTCATGTCTGTCTTCGATGTTCATGTCAATAGAATGCCGGCTGACGGCGAAATTGTTGATGAATTCTATACCGAAGGTAAATTTATGTCAGCCTACAATCCGGCGGCTTCTTTTGAAAATGAGCGCAGAACGCTTTACATTGACAGTGGTGGCGATCGCCGGTATGTGGTGACACAGATCGCCGGTATGGTTGCCAGGCGAATAGTCCCCTATCTCGTCAAAGGAGATAAGGGTAAAAAAGGCGACAAGCTGGGAATGATCTGTTTTGGGTCAAAAGTGGATATTATCATGCCTGAAAGTATTGTGCTGGAAGTAAAACTTAACCAAAAACTAAAAGCCGGCAAAACCGTACTGGGAACCTTTAAATGAGAAAACCAAAGAAAAAATTCATACCCAGTATCTTTACAGTATTCAATTTGCTGTTTGGATTTCTGGCCATTGTCAGCATTTATGAGGAGAAATACATATCTGTATTTTACCTGGTATTGCTGGCCGGAATTTTTGATTTTCTTGATGGCAAAATCGCCCGCTGGCTGAATCAGGAATCAGAATTTGGGGTAGAGTTGGACTCGCTTTCGGACATTATCTCTTTCTGCACGGTTCCGGCATTACTGATCAACAGAATTTTTATGACAGAATTGGGATTTATCGGTAATCTGATCAGTTTTTTCCCCTTGCTATTCGGCGCTGTTCGCTTAGCCCGGTACAATGTATTGACCGGTGATGCGCCGGTAAAATATTTCACAGGTATGCCGGTACCGGCAATGGCATTGACAATTTCATCATTTATCTGGTTCAATATAGGGCTGGATGGTACCACCGGAAATCCGAAAATTGTTCTGCCCTTTGTCATTTTCATCTCATTTCTTATGGTCAGCAACATTCGCTTTGCGAAACCCCGTGGTATTTATTTGGGTAAAGACCGCCGGCGAACACTAGTTTCCCTGTTTTTGATCGCTTGTATGGCCTGTACTTTTATTTTAGGGGGATTATTTTTATTTCCCCTGATGGGATTATATATTATATCATCGATTCTCAATTGGATTGCCGGTTATGATGACGATGAAGAAACAGAATTAATTACTGAGAAATAGAAAGGGTTATTGTTTATGTGGAGTGCAAAAATAATTGTCGAATACAAAGAAGGGATTCTTGACCCGGAAGCAAAAGCCATAAAAAGCGCTTTCAATTCCATGGGTCACGATGAAATCAAAGAAATTACAACCGGCCGTTTTTTTCATCTGGATTTTGATGCTTCGGTGAAAAAAGAAGAGGCTGAAGAAAAAGTGCAGGAAGTTTGTCACAAATTACTGTCAAATCCGGTCATTGAAAACTATAAATTTGAACTGGAAGAGGTTAAATAATGAAAAAAGTCGGTGTAGTTGTTTTTCCCGGATCAAATTGTGACTATGATGTCTACCATGTTGTCAAAAAAGTATTGAATCTAAATGCGGAATACATCTGGCATAAAGAGACTTCGATCAGAGATTATGACGCCATTGTACTGCCCGGCGGCTTTTCCTACGGCGATTATCTGCGAGCAGGAGCAGTGGCTCGCTTTTCACCGGTGATGCAGGAAATCATCCGGCATGCCAAAGCCGGCAAACCGCTGATCGGCATTTGTAACGGATTTCAAGTGCTACTGGAAGCGGAACTTCTTCCCGGCGCGCTGATCACCAATACCAGCCTTCGGTTTAAATGTGAGGATGTCTATCTGAAAGTGGCTAATAGTGACACTATTTTTACACGGGATTATAACCAAGGGCAGGTCATCAAAATGCCGATTGCACATTATACGGGAAATTATTTTGCCCGGGAAGATGTATTCAAAGAACTACAGGATAATGACAGTGTTGTATTCCAATATTGTGACGCCAACGGTAACGTGAATGACGAGGCCAATCCCAATGGCTCGGTGCACAATATTGCCGGAATTATTAACAAAGAAAAAAATGTACTGGGAATGATGCCCCATCCGGAAAGAGCCTGTGAGCCATTACTGGGATCAGACGAAGGACTGGGCGTATTTACTTCAATCCTGGGAGGATAATAACATGAACAAAAAAGGAGGCAGACGATTTTCCTTTCTACTGGTAGTAGGCGTATTAATCATCGGTGCCATGATGGGCGGACTGTTTGGCGAATTGATAAAACTCGGTTTACCGAATGGCGTTGTAAAGGATGTATTCCTGCGTTCCATCTCACTCTCTTTCGGGCCCCTGCCGATTGATTTACTGGTATTGAATTTTGTTATTGGACTATCAATTAAAATTAATATTATCGCGATCGTGGGCTTTGTAGTCGCTTATTATATGCTCCGATACTGGCGATAAAAAAGGAGAAAATTATGGGTAGCATAGGTGGAATGGAAGTTTTATTGATCTTTTTGGTTGTACTCTTACTTTTTGGAGCGAAGAAACTACCGGAACTGGCCCGCGGGCTGGGTAAAGGTATCAATGAGTTCAAAAAAGCAACCAATGATATCAAAGATGAAATCGACAGTGCGACAGATTTTGACAGCCAGATCAACCACAACAGTCATAACAGCAAAAAAGACAAAACAGAACCGGAAACAAAAGACGAAGAGAAAAAAGAAGACTGATCTTCGATTTAAAATCTGTTATCACTAACATTTAAATGCCTGACTTTTTCAGGCATTTATTTTAGCCTGAATTATTCATGAATTTTCAATTTTTTAAAGGAAAGCGAATAAAATTAACAG
>CAZCHS010000074.1:0-17654 GCA_964498725.1 uncultured bacterium
TTAATAATATTTTTTTGTATAATGCAGGTTAAAAATCCATGCCCAGTGAGAAGTAATACTTTGGTTTGGAAATTTTGTCCATATCAAAGCGCCAGGCAGTATCAATTTTCAAAATAAAATATCCCAGGTAAATCCGTGAACCAAAACCAAAACCACCCACCAGGTCTTCAAAGTAATAGCCTCGCTCGTCAGAATGCCCGAAAGGTTTGAACTTTTTTTCGGTAGGATCCCATGCTGAGCCCAAATCCAGAAAGGATACTCCCTGTATGCCCCCGAGAACCATTGGTATGGGGAAACCGATCTGCATGTATTTGATCAGCGGATACCGGAATTCAATGTTAGCTAAAAAGTAACGGTCACCCACCCTCTCATAATAATTCGCACCACGCACAGGGGTTACAAATTTTGAAAAATAAATCTCTTCCGCATCACCAAAATTGTGGTAGCGACGATATTTTGGATTGAGCCAGTTCATCTCACCACCCAGGAAAAAGCGCTGGGCATTCTTGCCTTCACTGATTCCTGATGACAAGCGAAGGGCAAAACTATAGTCATTAGTGATTCGGAAATACCGGCGAATATCCATGTTCAGGGTGACGAATTCCAGGCTATGCTTATTATATTTAGGTGAACCGGTCAGATCAAAGCGATACCGCCAGCCATCAATGGGATTCAAAAACCCCCAAAGTGAGTTATCATGCACATAGGCAATCCGCGGCAATATAGTATTGATCCTCTTACTGCGAATTTCTTTACCGGTGGGAATTTCGATATATTTTTGTTCCACAGCATAAAGTGTGGTGGCGTATTCCAGGCGTGAAAATCGTGTAATCGGGTGATTCATGGAAATATCAAATCCGTAATTCCGCCATTTCCACATATAGTAAAAACTGGTGGAGTAAAAATTAGCAGAATGAAAACCGGTAAAGGAGTAATTGATTCGTTTGGTCAGATATTGATAATTCAGGTAATAATCACTGTTTTCAAGATCAATATACATTTCCGTACCCAGGGCAAAACGATGATTCCCCAGAACATCGCTGAAAGAGAATACAGTCGTCCCCTGCAGGCCCCAGAAAGTGCTGTAACCGGCCCGGGAATCCACCAGGTCCAGCGTAAATTTGGTTTTATAATTGTTGACAATAAAATCGCCTTCATCATCTTTGTATTGGGTTGTATCACTGGCAGCAGCCATGCTGGTATCTTCCGCCACAAAGGATTGGGTGGTATCAAATGTATAAAAGGCTTCCGAAAAATCGAAATTGGAATATTCTCCCGAGCCTGTCATTCTCATACGATTGCTGATAACCGGAAGTTGCTCGTCGCCGGCTAATATATCTTTAGTGGGATTGTTCCATTCTTTCTGACGATTGGAGGCAAATACAGTTGGGGGAATGGAGTCAACCGGCATTTTTCTCTGAAGGGGATTTGCCAGGGAATAAATATCATAGCCATAATTGGCATAGCCGGCAAATAATAATTTTGTGTCATTTTTTGACAAAGCCGGCTGGAATACGCCGGTCAGTACATTGGTGAGAGCTTTGGTATCATGAGTGTTAAGGTCATGATAATAGAAGTTGGAAACGCCATTATGGTCGGCAGAGTAAATTATGCCGTTTTGCGTGTGTGTTTCAATGGGGTAATTCTCATTGTAGCGTGTTTGGGTAATTCGCTGAAGGGCTTTTGTTTTCACATCAATACTGAAAATATCAGTTTGGTGATGGGCAAAACTACCAATGAGTTTAGTGGGGTTATAGTGCTCTTGCTCAAAACCCCGCTGACTGGAAAAATAGATACGGGTATCATCACGGGACCAGGAGGGCTCATAATCAGAGAAGATGTCTTTGGTGATTCGCTCCAGTTTTTCCGTTTCTAAATCATAAACATAAATATCGCGATTTTCATCTTTTAATCCCACCATGACAATTTTATTTGAGGTATTGGCAAAACTGGGTGAAAAAATTTGTTCCAGTTCATCGAATTTTTTCACTTCGTACTCTTCACTTTCAACATCGATTACAATGATTGCATCGGACGCGCCGCTCTTGGAGGCCAGAGCGATCTTCTTTCCATCATGAGACCAGGTGAGTTTTGGAGTCAGCAATTTTAACTCTTCAGTTTCCGGCGCGCGTTGTCCTTTCAATACTTTCTTGATAATTTTGCCATTAAAAGCATCCAGAATATAGACATCCACATAGCCGGATCTGTTGGAGAGAATTGCCAGGTGAGCGCCATTGGGAGAAAGGGCCGGTGCCGAATTAAAATAATTTTTCCATTCCTTTTCTTCCGTTAGTTGGGTTGCAATATCTTCAATATTTTCGCGATCTGCAACATCAGGCCAGTATTTTCTTTTGACCCATTTATGCCATTCACTGGTCAATTCTTCCTGATTCAATCCAATGGCTTTGGTGAGGCCTTTATCAACATCTTTATAGCTTTTGATCTGCTGCCAGATTTCACCGATTTTTTCAACCCCGTATTTTTCAGCGATATAATTGTAAACCGACTGTCCACCCTTATAGGCAAGATACCCGTTCAGATACTTGATCGGCGGAATGGTGCCGTTGTAAGCAATATCCCGCAGGATCATATCAGCATCGGTATCCCAGCCCATTGAAATATATTCCGCCAGACCCTCATGCATCCAGAGCGGAATCTGAAGCCGGACCCGACCGGAAATCAAGTTTTGGATACTGCCACCATAGATCAGATCATTAACAACAACATGAAACAGTTCATGCCGGATAACGTGCCAGAATTGATTGTAATTGCCGGTAAATTGCACTACCGCGCGATTTTTAAACAATTCCGTAAAACCGCCGGTCCCTTCTCCTAAATCACTGAGCGTAACATTGGTTTGCTGAAAATCATTGTGAGAATTGTAAATGATAAATGAAAACCTTTGGCTTAACCGCCAGTTAAACAGGTTGCAGATCCGTTTGATTTGTTCCTCAATGATTGGGGCTGCAAATTCGGCTAGTTTCTGGCCACCCTGGTAGAAATAGATATCGAAATTTTCAGTCTGAATATATTTCCAGTCGAATTCATCATAGGTAACTTTATTTTTCCCATACTGTCCTGTTAGTGACGAGGATAAAAATATCATCAGCAGTAAAAAACCAATAATAGTTCTTTTCATTATTTTCCTTCTTGTTATAGATAATTTTTAAAAACCCTGATATCATCTTCGGATAGTCTGCCCAGTTTTTTCTGAATGACGGACTTTTTAATCGTTGCAAATTTCATCCTGATATAGGAAGGTAATGGTAAATTGGCAGATTCCCAATTTTTAATTGTATAATCTTCTTCATGCCGACCTTTTTGTGATGAAATCTGCAGAATAATTACATTTTCTCCGGCATTGTATTGTTGCGGAGAAACGATTAGTCCCGGTCGTGATTTAGAACTATTTTGATCGGTAAAAGGAAAAGAAACCAGGATAATGTCCCATTTTTCATAGGCTGTTGTAGATTTCGTCTTCATCGTTTTCCCAATCTAAAAAGGATTCTTCTGTTAATTGCATGATCATCTCAAGGTCATCTTCTTTTATGGTGTTTTTCAACCCCTTCATGTTTTTATCAATGTAATCATCTAAAAGTTCCTCAATTAATCCGCCGATTGTTTTTTCCTGCAAAGAGGCGATGATTTTGAGCATCTTTTTCTTTTTGTCGCTGATGCGAATACTCATAACACCCATAGTTTTCTCCTTTTATTTGATTGTTTTGTCTTTAATTTAAGTTGAAAAAATTACTAAAATTTTTTTCAAATTCTTTGATATCTTCCGGTGTTAAGCGGCCCAGTGGCTTCAGGTGTTTTTTAGCAACTGTTGAAAAATTCATTTTGATAATCGCCGGCTTGGGAAGCTTTGCCGCCTCCCAGTTTTGAATTTTATAGTCACCAAATTCTTCGTAAATATCAAGGTTGCTTGTAATAAACAATACAATGATATCATGTGTCAAGTTGTGACGTTCCGGAGAAATGATCAGTGCCGGTCTTTTTTGTTGCTTATTCAAAGCCACCAGAACAATATCCCATTTTTTTAAGGATTCTTTATTTTTCATTTGTCACCTTTATTCTAAATTATGGTTCATTGTTAATATATGTTTTAAAAATACAAATGTCAATGTTTACATGTAAACATATTTACAAAAAAATATTTTTTTGCATGAATTTTCATCTTTTAATTGTATATTTTTACCGGATATCTAACGAAATTCGAAATATTCCATGACTGTTAAATATAAACTTTCTGAGAAGGAGTCAGCCGATGGCTAAAAAAGAAAATAAATTTGTAGAAGGTGTGAGTTTAATTCTGCTGGGATTGGCATTTCTGGGCATTCAGCAGGGATTGTTTGACTGGGACCAGGTCTGGCCTTTTGCCCTGATCATTCCTGGCGTTGTATTTTTTATTGCCTATTTTAAAGATCGCAGTAATTATGGCGTATTGATGCCGGGCAGTGTTCTTCTAACAATAGGAATTTATTTTGTTTTCTTAATTGAATATGGCTGGGGCTATATGGAAGACTATTGGCCGGTATTTATTCTGGGACCGGGAATTGGCTTTTGGCTGATGTTTTTTGCCACAGGGATGAAAAAGGATTTTTGGATACCCGGAACCATTCTAATAACGATCGCTATCATCTTTTTTATGCAAGCCTGGAGATTTATGGAATATTGGCCGGTTATATTGATTTTGATTGGAATATATTTTCTTTACTCTGGTGTAAAAAGTAAAAACAAAGGTAAAAATGAAGAAGACTTTTGAGTTGATGACTGATGAGGAGTTTGAATCTATCTGCAACCGGTGTGGCGCCTGTTGTGGCGCTTTTGATGGTGATCCCTGTGAAGAATTGCGACAGGATGAAAACGGACATTACTATTGCGCTGTTTACGAAACCAGGCTGGGAAAGCACTATACTCTGGCCGGCCTGGAAATGGACTGCGTATCCATTATTAAGAAATTAAAATACACCTGGGTTGGCGACGAAAAATGTGCCTATAAAAAAATGATCAAATCGGGAAAATTATAGTGCTTCAGAAGTTGGCAGACCAGTCTCCTATAATCAGATTTTGTTAGTATTTACCAGTTCTGCAAATTTTTCAAAGGAACGATCATAAGTTCCTTCCACATCATCAGGAAAAGCACAGGCCGGCAACTGTCTCATTCTAAGGTGATAACTGATGCAGTCACAACAGATTCCTTTGCGGGGACAACCGGGATATGAACAATTGCAATTGGTTAGATTCTGGGATTTTTTACACTCCATGTTTCTCCTCTTTACGTTTATACCATGTTTGTCTTGGATTACGAAAGGCTTTACCCTTTGCGATCAATAGAAAACTTATTAAAGCAAACAGCAAATATCCAAAAGCGACGGCGACAGCAAGCCAGAAATATAATGGTTTATCATGGATATATGCATAAGCCGGCAGATTAATAGACAGGATAAAGGGAATTACCAGTGGAAAAGTAATACCGGTGGAAAACATATAATCCGAGGCGGCCGGTGTTTCAAAATCAGGGTCCACGACGCGCAACAAGGCCAGTCCCGTAGGCATAGTGCCGGTACTGGCGCCAAAGATCAATAACATTCTGTCAAACTGGTGGTCTTTAAAAATTCGTGAACAAAACCAGGGGACAGTTGCAATGACAACTGCGCCGGCAACCAAACTGGTAATTAAAATCGGCACCATATATTGCCAAAGTACTGTGATGGAAATCGCGGCAATAGAGGCGGTTACCATATAATCGACCGAGAATCCGGTGATGCGGTTTAACATACCATTATCCATTATGTAGTCGATCTTAAAGGATTTTAATCCCTGTTTTATCAAGATAGCTGTTAAGGCTGAAAAAACAAAATTTATACCCCATAGTGTATCTCCCAGGTCCTTGCCTGTTGGGCCCAACAAAGAGAGACCCCAGGTGATCAATTTCAGTAAAAGAAAACTCAGGAGATAAACACCGAGAACCATTGCAAAATTTAAACTTAAGGTATCAATGGCTTCTGATTCACTGGTCAGTTTTGATCCTTCCGGTGAGGCACCATTTTTTTTGTGCAGGCCGGTACGAATACCCCGTTCACGAATGACTGCTAATTTTTCTTTGGACAGCCAGTTTTTTCGAATACCATAATTGATAAGCCAGACACCACCAAAGCAGGCATAAAGAAAGCCAATGGCAGCAAAAGTAAGCCCGACACTGCCGGCGCCGCTAAACCCAAAACTCTCCCAGTTTTTACCAATTGCAAAGGATTGGCCGGGGCCTTGTGAAAAACCCAGTGGAACGAAAAGGCCGAAAGCGGGGAAAAGATCCGGATAAAGGGTTTTGATAAATAATATTGTCATGAGCAGGCCGATAACAGCTTGAATGGCATATTGAAAGATAAGGGATACGGAATTTGCAAAAAGGAGAGGGCCATTGTTATTGATACGCTTTGACGATTGCTTCAGGGTCATGGCAATAAAGGATAAACTGAGAAGATGGTAGACAAAAGTACCCAGATTGTCAGTGGATAGAAATTTTGTATACTCAAAAAGATTATAAATTATCAAAAGAACAAAACCGGCGGTGAGGGGATTGGGGATCAGATATTTTTGTAAAAATTTTATTTTGAAGCGTAAAAATGTGGCGAATAAAAGTCCTGCTGATATAATACCAAAATCGATGAAAAATCCCCATTGAAAATCCACAATATTCTCCTTGTTTATAAAGTGATTACCTTGGCCAGATAATTTCCCCTTTTGTATTGATTACTTGTGACTGCCCGTTTTTACTGACCTGTGCCAGGCCAAAGTGGAAATCATCGGCAAAATCATATTGGGGGTGAATGACTTCCTGACCATTTGAATTGATAAATCCCCATTTTTGATTCACATATACTTTTGCCAGGCCACAGGAAAAATCACCGGCACTCAGGTAATTTGGTGTGATGGCAACATTACCTTCAGGATCAATAAACCCAAATTTGCCGTTTAAATTAACCCTGCCCAATCCTTCCTGAAAATTATAGGTGAAAGTATATTCAGCGGGAATGCTAATCTCTCCCTGCCGATTAATATATCCCATTTTATTTTTCTGTGCGAAGGGAGCCAGGCCTTCCGTAAAAAAACTGACCGCATCAAATTTTGGTTTGATATTAAAATTCATATTTTTGTCAAAAAAACCATATTTTACAGTTGTTGGAAAAAGCATAAAAGTTTGGATTTTCCCCACTTCAGCAAGACCCTGGGAAAAGGATGAGAGTCTGTAAAATGACTTGTTGAAAAGCGTGTCACCGCTTGTATTGATATAAGCCTCACTCTGGCCAATGGGAATAAATCCCAGCATATTTTGAATTTTTACGTGGGCGATTCCTTCCTGAAAGGAAAAAGCCTCAATAAAAGAAGGTTCAATTAAGAATACTCCATTTTTGTCAATATACCCCCATTTGTCATTGAATTTAACTGCTGCGTATTGATTGGAAAAATGTCGTCCTTCATCAAATAACGGTTCAATCACTAAATCACCCGAGGGATTTATGTAACCGTATTTATCGTCGATTCGTACCCTGGCCATTTCATTGTGAAAAAAATCGGCCTCATGGAACCGATTTTCAATAGTCAGGGCACCAGTAGTATCGATGTAACCATATTTATTGTCGATTTTTAAGGGATACAGTTTGGTTTCTGCCAATAAAACACTGATCAGCGTTAGTAAAAAAATAATAATTCGTTTCATGAAATCCTCTGTGTATTTATATGTAAAATCTAATATATGAACTTTGAAATCAAAAAAAAAGGGCAAAAAAAAACCGACCCGATAATTCGGGCCGGTGGAAAGGTATACGGACAGATTACTTTTAGTCTACATTGATTTCAATCTCTTTGGGTTTCGCTTCTTCAGCTTTCGGGACGACAATGTCCAGTATTCCATTGCGGAATTCTGCCTTAATGTCATTCTGTTTAACATTCTGTGGTAGTCGAAAACTTCTCTGAAATCTTCCATAAGAGGATTCCATTCTGTGGAAATTGTCGGTTTTATCCTCTTTCTTGTTTTTCTTTTCACCGGAAATTGTCAAAACATTTTCCTTGACATTGATTTTTACATCTTTTTTATTCAATCCGGGTAATTCCACATGAAATTCGAATTCATCATCTAATTCTTCAATGTCAACTTTTGGTGTGTAGCGACTAATAAAGGAATCTTCTCCATTCCAAAAGTCATCATAAGTATCCAGATCATCACCAATAGTCCTTAATTGATTCATTGGGTTTCTTTTTAAAAAGTTCATAGTAACCTCCATTTTTAGTTTTATTATTGTCTCAAAAGAAATCGCTTATAAATGCCACAAATTATGTACCTTATAGAAAATGAAAACATAATGTCAAAACTATTTTTCATAATGTCAGAGAATAATTCAATATGTAATAAGTATGAATAATTGACATTAAATAATGACATAAATACCTTTATTCTGTCAGGCATGATTTTTCTTACCGGCTTCTGCCGGGAAATGATAGGAAAGTATTTATTAATTGACCATTTACTATTATATTGATAGGGAATAGTCGATTGAAAAGATGAACAATAAATGAGAGGAAAAATGAGTAGTAAAAGAATTTATCTGGATCATAACGCAACAACACCCCTTCATCCGGAAGTCAAAAAATATATGATTGAAAAAATGGACCTGTTTGGAAATCCATCCAGCATGCACGAATATGGACGTGAAACCCGAAGAGAAGTGGAAAAGAACAGAAAGGTTATTGCTGATTTTATAAATGCAAAACCCGACGAAATTGTTTTCATGAGTAGTGGTTCAGAGGCAAACAACTCAGTGCTGTCGCTGTCTGCCTGCCCGCTTAAATCCTGTAATATTGAAGGACTGATGAAACCCAGAATGATAACTTCAACGATCGAGCATCCGGCAGTACTGGAAACGGTCAAATGTCTTAGCGGCAAAAGCGCTGAAGTGGCTTATGTCGAAGTGGATAGTGATGGAAAAATCAATATGGAACAGTTGGAAGAGGAATTGAAAAAGGAGCAGGCCTTACTGGTTTCTGTTATGATGGCTAACAATGAAATTGGCACGATTCAAAATATCAAGAAAATTGCTGAGTTAACCCATAAGTATAATGCTTTTTTTCATACCGATGCTGTTCAGGCCGCCGGAAAAATACCCATTGATGTAAAAGAATTAGGTGTTGATTTTCTGACTATGTCCGCCCATAAAATCTATGGGCCCAAAGGGATTGGCGCCTTGTATATTCATGAAGGCGTTCCTTTTTGTCCTTTGATATATGGTGGCCCCCAGGAAGACGGGCGACGTGCCGGCACGGAAAATTCCCTGGGCATATCTGGATTCGGTAAGGCCATCGAGATGCGTCAAAAGGAAATGGAAAGTGAAAAGGAACGGCTGCTAAAATTAAAAAATAAACTAAAAAACGGTATCATGGAGAAACTGACCCATGTAAAAATAGTCGGGCATGAACAGGATTGCATCCCCGGCACCCTGAATTTATCCTTTGAGGGGGTCGAAGGAGAATCAATTCTTTTATACATGGATTTAGCCGGTATTTCGGTGTCCACCGGTTCGGCTTGTTCATCAGGCTCTCTGGAACCATCCCATGTTATTTTGGCCACCGGTCTGGATGATGAATTTGCCCACGGTTCCATACGATTCAGCCTGGGACGGGATACAACAGAAGATGAAATTGACTATGTCATTAAAACCGTACCTGAGATCATTGAAAAATTACGAAAAATGTCAACAAGAGATTTAAGGAGAAAGATATGAGTGACCTAAATTGGGTATACACAGAAAATGTAAAAGATCATTTTATGAATCCGCGGAATGTCCTGGACAGTCTGGAGGATTATGATTATGACGGATACGGAAAAACCGGCAATATTCAATGTGGTGATGAAATGCTTTTCGTTATCAAAGTGCAGGATGGTAAAATAGCAGATTGCAAGTGGAAAACCTATGGATGCGCCAGCGCCATAGCCAGTACATCAAGACTTTCCGAAATGGTGGTGGGCATGACTCTCGATGAAGCCTACCATATTTCGCCGCAGGATGTCGTCAAAGCTTTGGGCGGCTTACCGGATAAAAAAATCCATTGCTCCGTCTTAGGCGATCGTGCCTTAAGAGCGGCAATCGATGATTATTACAAGAAAAACGGAATGGAAGATAAAATCGAAAAAGAAGAAACCCAGATCGTTTGTAATTGTATGAATGTAACTGATAAAGATATTGAAGATGCGGTTCTTGAGGGTGCAAAGGACTATAAAACTTTACAGGAAATGACAAAGCTTGGAACTGTCTGTGGCGGTTGCAAAGATGAAGCACTTATTGTTATGGAAGATTATCTTGAAAAATATTATGGATAAATGATCTGTTTAATGTTTTTATTAGCCTCTTACTATTGGTGAGGGGCTTTTTTTTAAGCATCCGATACTTTAACCAAAATTTTTCATAAATTTTTAAATTACTCAAGCCAAGTGAATAAAATTAACAGATTACCAAATATATATTAAAAAACTAATTTGATAATTTTAGAATTGAGAGTAGTCAAAGATTTGATAGTCGGCCAGAAATTAAAAAAGCCGGCTGGGGAAGCCGGCTTTGCGAGGGGGAATTAACTTTAGAGTTCTTTAGGCGATTTTGATTTCCCGTGGTTTTGCTTCTTCAGCTTTTGGAATTGCAATGTTGAGAATACCGTCCTTGAAATCTGCTTTGATATCTTCCTGTTTTACATTTTGAGGAAGTTTGAAGCATCTCTGAAATTTTCCATAGGCTGATTCAATCCTGTGAAAGTTCAGTTTTTTCTCTTTATTTTTCTGTGCTTTTTCTCCGGAAATCGTCAGGATATTGTCTTTCAGAGAAATTTTTACATTTTCTTTATCTAATCCCGGTAATTCCGCGTGAAAGAGAAATTCATCATCATTTTCTTCAATATCCACGGTGGGATTGAATTTTGTCAGATATGAATCTTCACTGTTCCAAAAACTGCTGAAAAAATTATCAAAATCTTTTGTAACGTTAGTTAAATCTCTTTCAGGGTTCCATCTTACTAAACTCATGGTTTTCTCCTTTTTTTAGTTAGTTATAAAATCTTAGTTAGTTATAATCTCTTTTCTCAATTTCAATTTTCGCTGTATGGAGTGACAAGGGGCGTACCATAAATATTTTGAAAAAATATTGTCATAACAGACTGATAGATTGACAAAGTATGAGTAAATATGCACCATGGCATGTCAAAAAATTTGTCATTTCTGACATACAGCGTAATTGTGTCAGGAAAATTACCAGGTAATTAATAGGAGGTAGAGAAAATCAGAAAACTTCTAATTCCGTCACACCAACAGGCCTGATGGATAAAACCCGGGCGCTTTCCGGGCTGAAAACCGGTGTAATGTAATTGATGTATTCCTTTACCCTGTCAGAAGGGAGAAAAATCTGAATTGTGCCGGCAAATCCGCCTCCGTGTATGCGGCAGGCGCCATCATTAATTGTTTTAAGAAAAATTTCCGTTAATGCCAGCGCCAGGCTGACTTCCTGTTGTTTATAGTTTTTGGGAGTGTATATGTTTTGTAAATATTTAAAAGAAGAGTTACCGGATTCTTTGACAAGGGAGAGAAAGTCGTCAATATTCTGATTTTCCAGAGCAACAACTTGTTTGTCCACCCGTTTGTTTTCATTGAAAAAATGGAGTGTGCGCAGGATTCCCCGCTGATTGACTTTTTCTTTCAATTCCGGTAGCGCTGAAATGAATGCTGTCTCATCTATTTCACGACAGTTGTTTTTGCCGAAAAAATCAGCTATTTCTGCCATTTCCCGGGGAATAGCGGCATAATCTTCTGTCAGGTCAGCATGGTTTGCGCCGGTATCCAGAACAATTAGTTTGTAATTGGTCTGGTTAAAGTCAAATTTTATCCGGGTTACTTCCGGTTTATCCGTCTGCCGGAAGTCAATGGCGATGATATTTCCTATCGCACATGCCATTTGGTCCATCAGGCCGCAGGGTTTTCCAAAATATTGATTTTCAGCATATTGTGATATTTTGGCGAGTTCTTCATTGGGAATTTTACCATTGTTAAAAAGATTATTGAAAACCGCTGCCACCAGAACCTCAACAGAAGCTGAACTACTGAGACCGGAGCCTTGCAAAACATCGCTTTTCATCACAGCATTAAAACCACCTGTTTTATAATCAAGTTGATTTAAGCGGGCGGCTATACCGCGGATCAGGGCATTGGTTGTCTCTTTTTCTTCCTTTTTTAATTCACTATCGGAAATATCAACGATAAAAGGTTCCGGGAATCCTTCCGAAATAATTTTGACGATAGTGGAATCAGTTTTACTGACTACTGCTTTGGTATCCAGGTTAATACTGGCAGCGATGACTTTACCGTTATTGTGGTCGGTGTGATTGCCGCTTATTTCTGTCCGGCCGGGGCAACTGAAGAAGCGGGCGGGAGACGCCTTGAAAATATCATAGTATTGTTTCTTCAGCTGCAAAAAATTATTTTTATGGGCTTCAATATTTGATTCCAAATAGATATCTGTCAGTTTGCGTTTCGGCATAATTGTAAACCTTTACATTATTAGATGTTTTTTCAACTTCAGAGGAATTTATAATAAATATTTTTTTTATACAATAGGGCAGCAATGATATAAATAAATAAATTTAATCGATTACATTATAGGTGAAATATAGTTTTCAGCAATCCTGCTTTTCTGTTGGATAATAGATTGATATATAACGAAAATATGTATACTTTGACTTTAAGATAATTTTAAAACAAAGGAATTTATAATAAATGTCACCCAAACAAACCGATAAATGTGATCGCCATGAATGACTTTACAGAATTTGAAAAGAAGCAGCAGGAAATTAAAGATATTCATAATATTTACCGGCAAACCATTGAAAATGCTCAAGGTGTGCCTTACAAATTGAATTATAAAACTGAAAAATATGATTTTATCAGTGACAAATGCGAGGAACTCTTAGGTATTCCACGGGATAAATTAACCCTGGCGGAAGTGCGAAAAATTGTTAAAAATCCAATCGTAACAGATCCCAATGGCCCGATCAATTACCAGGAATACAATCAGTTATTCAAAAGCGGCCAGATTGACAAATATCAGGTTGAATTTCAGATCGACCACCCTGACGGAGAAACGAAGTGGATCAGTGACCGCTCCCTGACTATAAAAGAAAAGGGTAAAGTCATTGGCTCAATGGGAATTCTACAGGATATATCAGAGATTAAAACGGCTGATGAAAAACTTAAATATATCCATAATATTTACCGGCAAACAATTTTGAACGCCCGTGGCATACCATATATGTTTAAATATGAGGATGATTCCTATACTTATTTGGGTGAAGGATTTTACGAATTGTTCGGGATAGACTATGGTGAGATCACTTTTGATGATGTCCGCAAAAATATTGTTCAGAGTATTGTTGTAGATCCCGAAAGACATGATGATTATGAAGAATATGTAAGAAAATTTAAGAAGGGTGAGTTTGATAATTATAAAGTTGACCTTAAGATCAAATCCGAATCAGGGAATTCCAAATGGGTGGCCGACCGCGCCATGCCGATTAAAAATGGAAAAAGCGGTAAAGTAATTGGCGCTATGGGAATATTGCAGGATATTACCGAGCAAAAACAAGCGGAAGAGGCCCTGAGAAAAAGTGAAGAACGGTTTAAACTGGCGATCGAAGGGACGCAGGATGGATTGTGGGATTGGAACTTACGCACAAACCATGCTTATCATTCCGAACGATTCGCTACTATGCTCGGGTATGAATACGGTGAATTGCCCTTTACCAGCAAAGCCTGGGAAGAACTGCTGCATCCTGATGATGTGGAAATAGCCCGGCAAAATGTTGAGAACTACCTCAAGCAAAAAGTCGATCACTATATCTCCACTTTTCGACTGCGTTGCAAAGACGGGACATATAAATGGATAACCGGCCGTGGCAAAGCCCTGTTTGATGAAACGGGCGCAGCCTATCGCTTTCTCGGTTTTAATACGGATATTACGGAACAGAAAAAATTTGAGGAATTGAATCAGAAACTGGAAAAACAACTACGGAAAAAGCAAAAACTGGAAACCCTGGGAACACTGGCGGGTGGTATCGCCCATGATTTCAATAATATACTAACACCGATTATGGGTTATTCCGATATGGCAATGCACAGTATGGATGAAGATAATCCCTTTTATGATTATTTTAATGAAATATCCCGGGCCGCTGTCAGGGCCAAAGACCTTGTCTACCAAATGCTGAACTTCAGTCGCCAGTCTGAGCAGCAGCGGACGCCAATGAATATTGTGCCGGTTATAAAAGAAGCTTTGAAATTAATGCGGCCATCCATTCCCACCACGATCAATATAAAAACGAAAATTGATAAGATTGAAGATAAGGTACTGGCCGACGCCACAAAAATTCACCAGGTGATTGTCAACTTATGTACCAATGCTTTTCAGGCCATGGAAGAGAAAGGTGGCAATCTGACCATTGAACTTAAAAAAGTCTCGATTGATGAAGAAACCAGTAAAAATTATCTGGACCTCAATCCCGGTGAGCATTTAAAACTGAGTATTGCAGACACCGGTATAGGAATGGATGCCATTACCAAAGAAAGGATTTTTGAGCCTTTTTTTACCACCAAAAAAGTCAATAAAGGGACCGGCCTCGGCCTGGCGGTTGTGCATGGTATTATCCAAAATCATGAAGGGACAATTACAGTCTACAGTGAACCGGACTTCGGGACAACCTTTAATATCTTTTTACCTGTTTTTAAAGGGGAGGATGTGAATGAGAACCCAGAAGCCCGGGAAGAAGCCTTTAAAAAGGGAACCGAATCGATTTTAGTGGTGGATGACAAAGCCGCAGTCACCAAATTACTGCATAAAATGCTCAAAGCCCTGGGCTATCAAACCACAGTCGCCAATTCCAGCCAAAAAGGCTTTGAACTGTTCCAAAATAATCCGGAGGAATACCAGTTGCTCATCACAGACCTGACCATGCCGGAGATGACTGGATTGGAACTGGCAGAGCGGATTCATCAAATAAAACCCGGCACACCGGTGATAATGGTCACCGGATACGGGAACCGTGTTAAGCAGGAAGAAAAGGAAAAAGCCGGTATAACGAAGTTGATTGGCAAGCCAATTTTATTAAGTGAAATTTCTCAAGCGGTGCGCAATATATTTGACAGGATGAAAAAAGAGTGACTGAATTGCCACTCTTTTTTCTTGCGGGTTGGGATATAAACTAAATTATTACCAGGCCTTTTTAGCGGCAAACAACCCAAAGGCAATTAAATAACAAAGACCGGCAAAAGCCAGTGAAATTGAATACCCCCAGGTGAAAGCGATCAACAATACCAGGGTCGCGCCAAAGGTTGAGGCGGCGCCATTAACCGCGAATCCCCAATCGATTAATTTACCGACCCGAAGGCCGGCTTTCGGAAAAGGCATTCCCATAAAAAATCCCAGTGGGGCCAGTACAACAATGGCCACCAGCATCCTGGGGAAAAGACCCATACCGCCGAAAATCTTGACAATCATCGGAAAGGCGAAAATATTGAAAACCAACCATAATAAAATTCCCAGAAAAGGAACCCTGTCAGTAAATTTTGTAGAAAAGCGACTGCCTATTCCGGAAAATATTAAAAGACTGATCAAAATTGTGGTCAAACTAAAAATTGTCGTACCGATTAACAGGGCATACTGCTGGATCAGGATCACTTCGATCATCATAAATCCCATGCCGATCATAAAAAAGTATAACCAGGGAGCTAATTTTAGTTTTTCCTTGCTGAAAAGGTAGGGGAGAAGGTTGATGGGAATAATGATGCCGATAATGATCATGAGTATAATCGCAATAATCATTTTGGAGAGGGGAAATCCGAAAAATTCATAGGGCAGTACTTTGTCCAGTTTTTCAAAGGAGAAGTTTTTCCAAAGTCCCATCTGGGCGGCAAAGGGACGATTATCAGTGGTCGGTGAAATGTCGTAAGGCGCTTTTTCTCTGGCCCCCTGCCAGCCTTTATTAATGATTGTTGTAATCAGAGGATCATGAAGGGAATCAACAGTAACCGGATAAATCGGGTAAACCCAGTTCCGGGCTTCCATTTCCATATTGCCAAAGGCATTGTCAATAATGTCACCGGTCAGTGGTTGTTTGGCCATGAGGATGATTTTGCGACGCATTTTAGGCAGATTATAGACAGCAAAATGAGCCTTTGGATTTTCTACGCCGGCACTTTTCAGGGCATCCTTCACTTCGGAAACCATTCGGGGTACATAAAACTGGTGTTCCATCATCAGAAATCCGTTTTCTGACAAACTGTTCCAGTAATCCACAAAGGCTTCGGTGGTGAAAAGATAATTTTCCGCCAGGGCAAAACTCCCCGATGCCATGGCTGTAAAGGAATTGGCACTCAGTGAATAAATCATGTCGAATTTGTTATTAAACCGGCGGACATAAGCGCGGGCGTCTTCGGTAATGACTTTGACGCGGGGGTCTTTATAAATATTACCGGAAAATCCCGCCAGAAATCCTTCGGTCATCATATAATTAATATGTGGAATGACCTCAGCGGCATGGACTTCGGCTGCCCCATGCTGAAGCGCTTGCAGAACATCGACACCACCGCCTGCCCCCAAAGACAGGAAAGTACAGTTTTCATTCTGATCAATCAGATATTTTACATCGATGCCAAAATCATAGAGTTCCGAATCGGGTCTGTTAAATTTTCCATCGAATCCATAACAGGGAGAGTTGGCGGCATTATCAATATTAAGCCCCCAATAATTCTCAGAAAAATCATAGACTTTGATCTTGGCCATAGCGTCCCAATGGGTATAAATGACCTCGGCCCGTTCTTCTCTTTCCGCCTGAAGCCAGTCGTCGGCAAAAGGTGTGGCGGCAATATAAAGAACCGCCAGAAAGACAGGAATCCCCTTGTAAAATTTCTGATAGGCTAAAAAAGCAGCCAGCAGAATCGGAAAAGAAATCAGAAAGGTCGCCACCGGTGTTCCCAGCCAGTTCATCATCAGGATAACCAAAATAATACCGGCGCCGGCACTGATCAGGTCAACCATATATAGTTTATCCAGTTCCTTATTATGGGTTTTCAGTAGTAATGCAAGGGCAATCCCACCGATAAAATAAGCGGAGTTCAGGATCAATACCGTCAGGAGCAGTTTAAAGATCATCAGTTTGTCACTGAATATTTGGGTAAATTGGATATCCAGTTTGAAGATCAGAAGTGGGCCGATGAACATGGCCAATGAAGTCAATACCAGTAAATGTGGGAGTAATTTTTCCTGGTTAAGCCATTTAAAAAAGCGAAGTGAAAGGCTTCCAAGCCCAAGCCCCAGCACTGATAGTGACAGGATCAGGAAGGCAAAGGTATAAAAAAATTCAGCCGAAAAAATTCTTGTCCAGGCCATTTCCAATGCAATTAGCGAAAGGGAGAGCAAGCCGATAGTTAAATATTTGTTGTAACGCATCAATAGTCCTCTTTTTATTAAATAATACTGTTCTAAGAGTGCTTTGGTTTGGAAATGTTGTCAGTGGGATTGCTGATATAATGGTTAAGGAATGAATTGTTGCATTTTAGAATGAAATGAGTT
>CAZCHS010000075.1:0-17323 GCA_964498725.1 uncultured bacterium
TATTTACCGGCCGCGTCTGGGCTGTCAATGTTATCGTCAATGCTATAAAAATTATTAATTTCTTCAAAAAATTCTCCTCCAATTAACCACTTGAAATATAGATAAATTGGATAAAAAAAGTAAAATTTTTCCTGATAATTTTGAACTTTCCTTTTATTTCCCATAATGCGCTTTGAGAATTAACTACAATTAAATATATTTGCAATTATATAAATAGGATACCCTATGATTGAATTTAAAAATATTGACTTAAAATTTTCTAACTTGTCTATTTTTAAGGATTTAAATTTCAAAATTAAAAAAAATGAACATGTCTGTATCAGCGGTGCATCGGGGCGCGGTAAGTCTACATTGTTAAAAATGCTTCAGGGCTATATTATTCCCGACAGAGGCGTGATTAGAATAAATAATTTGGAATTAAGCGACCGGACAGTTGACCAAGTTCGCGATTCTGTAGTTTGGATACCGCAAAATATCAATCTCCCGGTAAATAATGGCAAAGCCCTGCTGGAACTGATGGAACTGGAACACAAATGGGAAACAGTAGCATCCATTGCCAACAAGCTATTGCTGGAAGAGAAGATTTTAAGCAAGGACTTTACCAAAATCAGCGGCGGCCAAAAACAACGGGTCATCACCGCCATATGCCTGAGTATTGAGAAGGACATTATCCTTATGGATGAGCCCACCGCGGCCCTGGATGCGGAAACTATCGGCGCGCTGCTCAAAACTCTGTCAGCTTTGCCGAATAGAACAATCGTATCGGCATCGCACAATGAAAAATGGCTGCGTGAAGCCGGGAGGGTCATTTCATTATGAATTCGATTATTGATATCAGTATTTGGAAACTGATCGCTAGCATGGGAATTTTGATCATTCCTTTTGCCTTTTTGTTGTATTATAAAATACCCCTGATCCGCAGTATTTTGATAGCAGTGATTCGCATGGTGGCACAATTATCCCTGGTTGCTGTTTATATGGAATGGATTTTCGAGGTTAATAATATGTGGATCAATATGCTTTGGGTATTTTTGATGATCTTTGTTGGCGTGTTTACGTCGATTAAACGGATCGGGCTCTATAAAAAATATTTTGTATTACCCCTGACCCTGTCGGCAATCAGCGCTGTTATTATCATTGATACTTTTTTTCTGGGATATGTTCTCAAACTGGACTATGTTTTTGACGCCCGCTATTTTATTCCTATCACCGGCATGATCCTGGGTAATTCCATGAATCACAATATTGTCGGACTAAGCACCTATTTTCGGGGTTTGTCGGAGAAGGCTGAACTCTATTATTTTTTGTTGACCAATACCGGCAATGTAACCCTGACCCGGCGACCTTTTGTAAAACAAGCCATTACCCAGGGACTCAATCCGCTGATCGCTACGATGACGGTAATCGGGCTGATCTCACTGCCGGGCATGATGACCGGGCAAATCCTGGGCGGCAGTTCACCTGCCATGGCGATTCGTTACCAGATCATGATTATGTTTGCCATTTTTGGCGGCTGTAGTATCAATATGTTTCTCAGCATTATTTTTTCCAACCGGTTTATCTTTGATAAGTATGGGAAACTGAAAATGGATATTGTGAAGGGCGTTGAGAGTTGAAATATTTTTACCACGAAATAAGCGAAATAATACTTTTTAAAAGGATGGGCAGTTACCAATTACCAATCACTAACTTCATTCCAGCATATTCCACACCACACTGTTCATTCCGCTAGTCAGCACCTCTTCAATGCCACCACGAATATCAGCCACACCCACTGCCAGGATTTTACTGGTTTCCACATCGATCAGACGTACTTCCACAGAATAGATCCGACCAATGCGACTGACTGAGCCGGTAATCATCTGCTCCACATTCAACAACT
This sequence comes from uncultured bacterium, assembly GCA_964498725.1. GTDB lineage: Bacteria > Fidelibacterota > UBA2242 > UBA2242 > JAFGTP01 > JAFGTP01. The sequence continues at coordinate 1,883 of CAZCHS010000075.1, forward strand.
GGCCTGCTTCCACGGCGCATTCGGCGCTGGTACAGCCGGTCTGCTGAAAACCCTGTTCCTCAAGAATCGCTTCCATCTGGCTGCGCTCCAGAATACTGAAGCGGCCGGTGTTGAACAATTCGATACCCAATCGATTGGACAGGGCTTTGACTTCCTGTTCAGGAATCGCATAAGCCCCCAAAGGCAGGATAGCAATATTTTTTACATCTCCCTCCCATTGGATTTTTTCTTCATTGACCTCTCTTTTTTTGGTAGTTGCCAAAAATTGGGAAGATTGGCCGGAATTTTCCAGGTTGACTTTCAGGACAAAATCCCGTAATTGGTCAAGCCCGGTGTAATAGAGGGGAATGATCTTGTTTTCCACATCACTTTTCCGGAAAAATCCATAAAAAGTCACGCCATGCTGTTTTTCATTGCTGATAATATGACTGGTCTGGTATTCATCATTTTTAAAAGATATTTTTAATTCCACCTGGACAATCCCGCTGTAGGGCTGGATCGGCCAGGTAAGGGTCATGGGATAAATTGCCGGCCATGCGAAAAACCAGTTGTAATGCCCCATGTCCCGGGCAATAACCTTTACCTGAAATTTATCAACTTCCATATTTTCCCCATTATACGTGTCGTCGCCGTAGAGAACTTTCTGATACATACCGGTACTATAGATGGCGTCAGCAATGGCTTCTTCCAGAGATTTCTTGTAGGAAGGAATAACTTCACTCCCGGACAAGTCCAGACGAAACCGGGAAATCACCGCCAGTTTACGATTATCCGGTTGCTTATAAAGAGGTTGCTCAAAATCGATTCGCTGGTTCAGCAGGTTGGCGGAACATCCGGTAAGGATCACAATTATCAGGAATAAAAAAATATTTTTTTTCATCGAATTTTCAGGCCTATTGTTTATTGACAAAATATCAGGGGAAAATTAAAGCCAAAGAAAGAAAATACAAACATCTTTTTTTTTATTAATTATCTTTTAGTACGCGCCGGATAACGGATTGTAAGTTATTAATCGTATAAGGCTTAGCAATAATATCAGAAAAACCATAATGCTGGTAATTAGCCAGCACAGTATCATTGGCATAGCCCGATGATACGATTATTTTAGCCTTCGGTGCGACAGCCTGTATAGCGGCGCAGGTTTCCTTTCCGCCCATACCACCGGGAATGGTCAAATCCAAAATAACCAGATCAAAGGGTTCCCCCTCATCGATTGCTTCCTTGAATTCTTGGACCGCAGCATGGCCATCATCAACCGCAACAACTTTCATTCCCAGGCTTCGAACCATTGACATCACTAGATTCCGGATGGATTTATCATCGTCCATTATCAGTATTTTTGTTTTATATTCCACCTGTTCCCGGTCTTGTTCATCTATCTTTGTTTCTTCGGTATATTTTGATGATTTTGCAGCCGGTAAATAGATGGTAAAGTTTGTTCCAACATTCAGTTCAGAGTCGACAATAATCCTGCCATTATGTTTATTAATAATGGAAAAAACCGTGGCAAGTCCCAGGCCGCTGCCAGTGGATTTAGTTGTAAAATAGGGATCAAAGATTTGGTCCAGATACTCTTTTTTAATGCCGCTTCCTTCATCCTTGAAGGTAATTTTCAGATAGGCGCCGCCGGATAGTCCCGGTACCGGCTCTTTACTGGCATCAAAATTTCGCATGGTGATGGTTACTTTACCGCCATCGGGCATCGCCTGGTTGGCATTAATAGCCAGGTTTGAGAAAACCTGCTGCATCTGGCCCTTGTCGACTTTCACGGGATAAAGATCATCATCAGCTTCCATCATCAGTTTCACATTGCTTCCCGAGAGATCAAAATTAACAATATCCACAATAACATCTTTTAAACTGACAACTGTTTTATGCGGGTCTCCGCCTTTTGAAAAAGTGAGCAATTGCCGGGTCAGCCGCGTAGCGCGGTTCATTGAAGACTCGGCTTCATTCAATATATCATAAACCGGATGTGTGTGGGAGAGTTGCAGTTTTGCAATGGATATATTGCCGTAGATCGCCGTCAATATATTATTAAAATCATGGGCAATTCCACCGGCCAGGGTGCCAATGCTTTTGATATTCTGCATCTTGCTGAGTTCTTCCTGAGTACGTTTCTGCTGGGTAATATCAATGGCAACGCAAAGGGCATTCACCATTCGATTTTCCTCATCAAAAATGTGATGTGTCGAGAACAAGGCGGGAAATGTCTTACCATTTTTACGAACCATTTCCAGTTCACAGTCAAACCCCATCTTATCTTTATTATCGATGGTTAATATTTCCGAGAATCGTGGCTCATCGGTGGGCCGGGCCAGGAGGGTAATGGGTTTTCCGATAATTTCTTCCCGGGTATAGCCGAAGATTTCTTCCCCGCCGGGACTAAAAATCTCAATTTTGGAAAATTTGCCATTCACATCAGTTTTAATAAAGGCGATATTCCGGGCCGCTTCAAAAACCGTTCGCAAATTAGCCTCACTGGTTTTCAGTTTTTCCAGGGTGCGGTATTCCTTTGACACATCCCGGAAAACCAGTACAACACCAACAATTTCCCCGGCTGAATTTTTAATTGGCGCGGCGGAATCGGCGATCTGATATTCGTTGCCGTCTTTTGCGATCAATTCGGTATGATTGGTAAGTCCAACTCGTTTTTTCTCCCGCAATACTTTGATGATCGGATTGATGGCCTTCTCGCCGGTTTTGGAATTTATGATCGTAAAGACCTCATTGATGTGGTGGCCCTTAACATCATGAAATTTGTACCCGGTAAGCTGCTCGGCAACCGGGTTCATATTGGTAATATTGCCCTGTATATCTGTGGCAATGACGGCATCACCAATGGAATTCAGGGTAATATGCAGGTCTTCCCGGCTCTTTTCCAATTCCTCCGTCCGTTGATCAACCCGGCGCTGAAGTGTGCGGTTCCAGAAAAAAATTATGACTATCACAATGATAAAAGGGAGAATAATAATCGCAGTCCATTTGATGACTGTGCTGAGATTTACCGAACCTCTTTCGTAAATCCCAAACCATCTGTCATAGATCTTATCATATTCACCGGAAGTTTTAATGATATTCAGACCTTCATTCAACTTCGCCAACAATTCCTTATTGCCTTCAGTGACAGCCATGCAATATTTGCGCTGAATAATAGGCGGGCCGACAATTTTTACCGATTTTAGTCCTTTTTCCTTGAGAATTATTACCCCTTGCAGCCGGGAGAGAACCAGGCAATCGCCTTCTCCCCTGACAAGTGCGCTAAATCCTTCTTCAGGTGTATCTTTCACTACCAAATTTGCTGATAATTGTTGTTCCAGCACGAAATCATGTCCCATGTCATTTTTCTGAACAATTATTTTTTTATTCCGAATGTCATCAAGATTTTCAATTTCTGATTTTTCTTTTACAAAAATGGCATAGGAAGCAATAAAATGGGGAATCGCAAAATCCACCTTTTTATCTCTTTCTTCTGTATTGAACATGCCCATTAAGATATCCGCCTGCCCGGTTTCAATCGCACTTCTGACCACATGCCACTTCCCCAGTTCAATTCGAATATCCATGTGCATGGCTTCGGCCACCGCCCGCATGATATCAATGTTAAATCCTTCAGGCTCACCGCTTTCATTGAGATACTCATAAGGTGGGTAATGACTATCGCCTCTTACCAGCAATTCATCCGATTCCTCCACGGCAAAGGCCCAATTAACAGAGGTAAAAATAAGGAGAAGCGTAAGAATTATTTTATTGAAGTATTGATATCCGGTTGTAAAATTATATTTCATTTAATCTCATTGTTAATATCATTTCCAATAAAGTAATCCATATTTAGAAAAAAGGCAACAAAATGATTTGTTGCCTTTTTTCAGAATATGTTGCGCACGCTTACAAATTATGCTAAAATTTGTTCAGCTCTCCTTTTTTATATTTTTCATAAGCTTCTTCAATCGTAAGGTCTCCGGCGCCAATGTAAATATCCATCCGGCCGCGTTCCAGCACCCTGCCGGCATTACCACCGGGGCCATTGCCGGTGATCAAAACATCGGGTTTGTTTTCCAGCAGCAGTTGGGCTGTTTTCGGTCCGGCACCGTGAGCTTCCTGTTGAATCGAACGATTATCTATGGTTTCCATCTGTTCTGATTCTTCATCGTAAAGAACAATATAATCGGTTCTGCCAAACCTGGGATCAATTATTGATTTCCAGGTGCTGCCTTTGCTTGTAAATGCAATTTTCATCTTTTCACCTCTTTTTTTTTTATAATAGTTTTAATAATTTTTGCCAATGATCCCGGACTGTACCGGCAAGTTGCGAATCATTGAATTCAACAATGGTCTTACCCTCTGTCATGGCCTGAGTAAAATTTTCATTATAATCAATATTACCAATATGCTTGACTCCCTTTTTTTCCATAAAGTCCACAAGTTCTCCACTCTGTCGTGGATTGATGTCGGCTTTATTGATAATGGCACAGGCTGCAATCTGAAATTTATTGACCAGTTCAATGACGCGCTTGATGTCATGAATGCCGGAAACCGAGGGTTCCGCCACCAGCACAACTAAATTTGCTCCTGATAACGACGAAACCACCGGGCAGCCGATTCCCGGCGAACCATCCACAAGGACAATTTCCTTATTCAATTTTTCGGCCTTCTCCTTCGCTTCCTGTTTGACTTTTGCGACCAATTTTCCGGAATTCTCAGCGCCCACCCCCAGTTTTGCGTGGATCATTCGTCCGCCGGATTTTATGGCGCTGTCATACCATTGTCCCACCAGATTATCCTTCATTTTAATAGCATCAACCGGACAGATATGGGAACAATAGCCGCAGCCTTCACAATTCAGGTCAATAACACGAAAATAATTTTCCTGCGATGAGATAGCATCAAACCGGCAGACCTGTTCGCATTTTCCGCAGCCGATGCATTGGTCAGGATTGATCTCCGCCAATTGTCCGCTATAAAAATCCTCTGACCGCGCAAAATCCGGTTCCAGCAGCAAATGCATATCAGCAGCATCGACATCGCAATCAGCTGTTATAATATCACTGCCGCCCAGGATTGAAAAAGAGGCCGTTAATGAAGTCTTGCCGGTGCCGCCTTTTCCTGAAATGATGACAATTTCTTTCATTTCTGCTCCCGAATTTTTTGGATGTAAGTATGGATTGTTTCCAATGCCGATTCCACAGCCGGAATTTTATCATACAGCAATTCGCCGGCAGCGTAAATTTCCGCGATTTTCCGGTCATTGGGAATTTTCGCCAAAAGGTCAATATTATTTTCACGGCAATAATTTTCAACATCGGCATTGCCAATTCCAGCCCTGTTAATAACAACGCCAAAATCAATGCCCAACTGTCTAACCACCTCCACGGCCAGTTGCAAATCGTGAAAACCAAAAGGCGTTGGTTCCGTGATCAAAATGATCAGGTCGGTATCTTTGACAGCTTCTATCATAGGGCAGGAAGTTCCGGGGGGCGAATCAAAAATTTTCAACGTATCTTCAGAAAAATTTTCATCCACATAATTCATTGTTTGTGCAATTAACGGCACCGCCTGTTCTTCGCCGATTATCAGTTGGGAATCGATAAAGTCCAGTTGCTGTGTCCGAATATGGTTCAATTCACCCATTTTTTTATTTTTCATAGGCAATGAATTGGTTGGGCATAATTCCGAACAGGCGTGGCAACTGTGGCATAGTTCGGGGAAGATCATTATTTCATCCAGGATTCTGGAAACCGCATTAAAATTACATAATTCTTTACACTTGTTACATAGCAGGCATTCTTCAGAATTCCAGTTGGGAATTTTTTTATGCATATCCAACCGGTTCACAGGATTCCCTTTAATGAACAATCCGGAATTGGGTTCTTCCACATCCAAATCTGTCAGGACCACATTGAATTGTTTAGATAGATAATGTGCCAGGTTGGTGGACAGTGTTGTTTTTCCTGTTCCCCCTTTACCACTGGCAATTGCTATTTTCATAAACACTCCGGTAATTAGGTTAAATTTTTCATGATAGAGCCATCTGGCAGCATATTATCCGGATGATAAATTCCGGCTTCTTCCTGCTGATACCGGACACATTCCGGCCAGTTGCCCTGACAAAAATTTTTTATCCAGCGGCTGTCCAGTTTGCCGGCTTCATAAAAAGCCTTCATGGGACATACCGGAAACCATTTACAGGTCTGTGGTTTATCCGGTCTCATAAAGTGATCACCCTTCCGGCGCCACCTTTCAGAAATTTATCCGGAAAAGCTTTTTTGAAATTATCAGCAAATCGACTGCAATGGGTGGGACAAAGATAATTCACATCGGTCAGTGGTTTGGTTTTCTTATAACCGTGAAATCCACCAATAATTGCATGAATATCACCGTGTGCCCGTGCTTTTGCCATGATCTTGTCCAGGCCGGGATGAGCACATCCAACGATGATGACCACACCTTTGGCGGTTTTTATCAATAGGGATTGCTCAATCCCATCTAATTCTCCCGTCGAATAGATATTTGGATAAATCGCCGTTGCCCCACTGATATAAATATTCTTATGAACACTTTTGACACCGCGAAAACTTTCCGGCGAAAATAATGTTACATTGGCATTGCTGTTCAGAAAGTGCGATAATCCGCCGACATGATCAAAATGGTGATGTGAGATAAAAACCGTGTCAATGGTTTTGGGATCGACAGCCAACTGCGCCATATTATCCAGCAGGATTTTGCCATTTTCACCGGTATCAAATAAAATCCGGTGGCCGGCTGTTTCCACCAGGGCGGAAAATCCCCAGCCTGAGTTCAGCCGGTCATTAAAAATGGTATTATCATAGAGGATCGTGATGCGCATGGTTAATGATTGCAGTTTTCGTGTCCATGAGTACCGTCACCGTGACCTTCTCCGTGGGTACAGCTGCTCTCACCGGCTACCAGTGAATTATTCATATAATCCTGTATAACGGTGTCAACATTTCCCTGCACACCAATGATCCAGTCAATATTAAACTGCTTGAAAAATTCCTGCGCTCGTCTTCCCATACCGCCGGCAATGATCAGATCGCATCCATTATCATGCAAAAATTTTGGAATTGCGCCGGGCGCATGTCCCGGATTTGGTAATAAGGTTTTATTCACTACCTTATTTTTTTCAATGTCAAAAATGGTATATTCCATACAGCGTCCAAAATGTTGAGCCACCTGTCCATTATCTGTTGCGATTGCTATCTTCATGGTTTATTCCTCTCTTTTTTAATTTTCTTTTATAGTAATGGCATTAACCGGGCACAATCCTATACAGGCGCCGCAATTAATGCAAATTCTTTGATCGATTTAATCTTTTCCTTCTGCTTCAAAAATGGCGTTAACAGCACATGCAACTGGGCAGGCACTGCATCCGATACAAGTTTCATTAATTTGATACACCATTATTTTGATTCCCATATCATTATTCCATATTTACCATTGCAAAACCCTACAATTTCCTGCCCCGGCGCGCCCCCCGCCGATTGCAATGGCCCGGTTGAAATTCATTATTAAGACAGATAATGTTTTCCGACTGACATTGGGGACAGAAATTGTCCGGTCCGTGTTCCGTACCAACATCAGAAACTGTCTGACAATCCAGACACCGCACCAGCACCCTGGCAAAGGAATAGTTCCCCCCTTCAATGATCAGGTCTTTTACATCAACAATGGTCTGGGCAATTTTACGATGGGCACCTTGTAATAAGCGGGTGAATGTTGGCCGGGAAATATTCATTTCATCAGCGCCGGCTTTGTGGCCCAACCCTTCGTAATCAGACAGCCGGATCGCCTCATATTCATCGATAGAAAGAGTTATCTTATCCAGTAGTTTCCCCGGTACACCAATGGGCTTCATGCCACTGATCTTCGGGGGTTTTTCCACGGTTCGTTTTTTTGCGGGCCTGACCATTAAGTCTCCTTTTAGTTTTGAACAATAGTTCATTAAAATATAATCGAATTCATTCCTTAAAGTCAACAGCTATTTCATTATTAAAATCCTTTTGCATTTTTTGGTAGTGTCAAAAGTTTTTGCTCTGAACATTAGTTTCAAACCCTTTTTCTTCTTCCATTCAAAGGGAGAACTTGTTTGATTTTAGTCGTAACTTCGAATTATCAAACTATTAGTAAACAACCAGTTGTCCTGTCGTGTCCCCCTTTGAAAAGGGGGAACAAGGGGGTTGTGAAATTAATATAAAAGAGCATATTTTATTCATTTTTTCATAAAACTTTTGACACTACCTATCTTTTCATCAGACACTTATTTTGCATTATATGGCTGGTCATTTATTTGGTGTTGTAAATAGGGAAGACCTTGGGTTACTCCGGAAAAGTATATCCATGATCGCCTGCCGAATGTGGATTTTACCCATAGTATCTGTCCGGATTGTATTAAAATCCATTATCCCGAATTCTATGAAAAACGTTACGGCAAAAATGCAAAAAGCGACAAGTAATTGCCGCTTTTTACAGATATTATTCTTGACTTACTTATTCAATAATCCACCGCGTTTATAAATCTCCATTTGGACTGTGGAAAAGGGATTTAACCGGGCGGTTTTATCATTTTCATGGTTGATTATTTCACTGGTTTCCAGGTTAACGGTGATTTTATCACCCTCTTTCAGTTCCAGTTTTTTCAGTTCGTCAGGATCATAGGTCAAAATCGGCAGCGCGGCATTGATGGCATTACGTTCATAGATCGCGCCGTAGGATTCCGCCAATATGAGTGGTATTCCCAGGGATTTAAAGCAATCCACGGCCTGCTGGCGGGAACTGCCGGCGCCGAAGTTTTTACCGGTAATGACAATATCGCCGGGATCGACCTCTTTGGCAAAATTCTCAAATCCTTCCAGATTATCGAAGGTATATTGTCCCATTTCATCTATATCCGTAATCGTCAGATAGCGATTATGAAAGATCATATCTGTATCAATATCATCTTCCGGCACCAATCTAACCTTGCCGGTGAATTTAACCGGAATGCTGTCCGGCCTGGCTGTTTTTTTCAAGTCACCTAATTTAAGTCCCTGTGCGGTAAATTCCTGCGGCGTGGCGGGAATTTCATCAGGAGTAGTAATGACACCGGCCACTGCCGAGGCCGCCACTACCGCCGGTGAAGCGAGAAAAACGCTGCCTTTCCCCTGTTTGCCGGCAAAATTCCGGTTTCCCGTACTAATGGTAATTTCTCCGGGGCCATTCTGCCCCACCTGACCGGCCGCGCATCCGGCACACCCGGCATTGGAAACCAAAGCTCCGGCCTGCTTAAAAATCTTGATCAGCCCTTCATCCAGCGCCTGCTGCCAAAACTCATCGGTAGACGGTACTATTTTCAGGACGACACCAGGCGCGACTTTTCGGCCTTTTAAAACAGCTGCCGCAATTCGCAGATCACTGAGCCGGCCATTGGTACAGCTGCCGATAAAAGCGGAATCAATTTTCCTGCCCTTGACTTCGGCAATATCCGTATCATCGTGGGGATGTCCCGGCAATGCCACCATGGGCCTGAATGTGCTTGCATCCAGTTCGATTTCCTTGGCATATTTGGCATTATCAGCCGCATACACAGGATTAACCTTTTTTCCGGTCAGCGCTTCCAGTTCTTTAACAACCTGGTCACTGGGTGGAAACAACAATATGATGGCGCCGAGTTCGGTACCCATGGATGAAATGGTAATTCTGTCATCCAGGCTCAATTTATCAACCGCCTCACCATACAACTCAACCGAATAGCCTAATAATTCCCGGGTACTGAAATTATCCAGCAGATTCAGCACAAAATCCTTGGCGGATAAGTTTTTCGGCATTTTTCCGTTGATGGTCAGTTTCACAGATTCCGGCACTTTGAACCAGGATTTTCCACTGGCCCAGACCGCTGCGATGTCCTGGTCTCCCATTCCCTGTCCAAAAGCGCCAATGGAGCCCATAATATTGGCATGAGAATCCGTAGATACAAAGGTACCACCCGGCTGGATCAATCCCCTGTCAATGGCTAAATGGGTGCCGATACCGGAATTGATATCGTAAACCCGCAGGCCCTTTTCCCGGGCAAACTGCCGGCAGAAATGCTGATTGGCCGCATATTTCTGATCGGAACCGCCGGGATTACAGTCAAAGGTAAAAAAGGTTTTGGAGGGATCATCCACTGCCAAACCATTTTCAATCAGGTTTTTGACCACATTGGCACCGCCAAAATCGCGGGCCGCCCGGGCGTCGATTTCCACGTCAATAATTTCACCGGGCTTGATGATCTTTTTCCCGGAGTGATTGGCGAGTATCTTTTCTATGAGATTCATACTTCCAGCCTTTCCTTAAAGGGTAAAAAAGTCATAAAATCCGCATGATGTACAATGTAAGCTTCTGTTGTCCGCTTGATTTTGTCACCTTCACCGGCATGAGCCGCGATAATATGACAAACTTCCGCAGGCACACCACATTCCTCAGCCAGTGAAACTCCGGAAAAGGGATGGCGCAGATATTTACCGTAAGTTCCCTGCACAGCCTTGCCGTCATCATCGAGCACATATTCCAGCATTTTGCCAACATCAGCCAGGATCGCGCCGGCTATCAGCACATCCATATCAACAGTTAGTTCACCGTGATACATCTCATTGATCTTTTTGCCGGCATCACGGGCAATATGCACTACTGACCGTTTGTGGTCCATAAAAGTAACTTTCAGGTCCGGGCCGCACAAAAGTGTAAAAGGAATGCGGTTCAGGTCCTTCGGATTCAGCACACTGCGGTCCATGGCTTTTTCCCAGGTTAACGCGGTCTGTTCACGAAGATCATGGTCTTCAATCCATTCCAGTTCCGGCCACAAATCGAGTATTTCTTTCTTCATATTAAATCCTCTAAAATTTAGGTTGAGGTTAAGATTAAGGTTAAGGTTAAGGTTGAGCAACCTTAACCTCTTCCCTATTTACTTCAATTTTGCAATAATCGCATCCGCCATCTGAGTAGTTGAAGCAGCTCCCTGCTCAATCACATCCGGACGGCCTTTTAGTTTCATCATATCATAGGTTCGCACATCGCCTTCGGAAATCACTTCAGCCACCGCATTGCGGATTTTTGCAGCGATCTCTTTTTCATCGATAAAATCCAGCATCATACATGCGGAAGCTACCATGGCGATGGGATTGACGATGGATGTTTCATATTCAGCATATTTCGGCGCGGAACCATGGGTTGGTTCAAACACGCCAATGCCTGATTGCGGATTGAATTGTGCCGAGCAGGCAAATCCCAGTCCGCCAATCAATCCGGCAAATCCGTCGGAAACAATATCACCAAACATATTTCCGGCCACGATCACACTGTAATCTTCCGGGTTTTTGGTCAGCCACATCATTTGCGCGTCAATATTGGTATTCCACAATTGAATATCAGGATAATCGGCTTTCTGAATATCTTTGGCCATCTGGTACATCATGCCGGAGGTTTCCCGGATCACATTGGGCTTTTCACACACAGTGACTGACTTATAGCCAAATTCCTTGGCATGGTCAAAAGCCGCTCTTAGTATCCGTTCAGTGGCTTTTTTTGTGAAGATTCGGGTGGAAACCGATAATTCTTCCTTGGGTACGTCACTGAAATTTTTCACAAATTTCGGATGTGTTTTCAATGCTTCATAGACTTTTTCTTCAGGATTTGACCATTCTACACCGCCATAGAGTCCTTCGGTATTCTGTCGAAAGATCACCGCGTCGATTTCCGGTTCTTCAATGGTATTGCCCTGGCCGCGGCGAATGAAATTCAGAGGATTGCCTTTATAGGATTTACAAGGGCGCATGCAGATATCCAGTCCGAAGTGTTGCCGTAAGCCGACAATCGGTGAGGAATAGATCAGGCCTTTGTCACCCAGTTCCGGCGCCAGTTCTTCAGTTGCGGCGTCTTTGGGTTTAGAAGTAATCGCGCCAAAAAGTGCGATTTTATGTTCTTCGATCATATCTAATGTTCTCTGCGGTAATGGATTACCTTCTTTGCGCCAGTATTCCCAGCCAATATCGGCTTCCAGGTACTCCGCTTCAAATCCGGCCGCGTCCAGTACGCGAATTGCTTCATCTAATACTGCTTTGCCAATGCCATCGCCGGGCATTGCTACAATTTTTCTTTTCGCCATAAAAATTTCCCTTCTTTCTTTCAGTTATTCACAAAAATCGGATCGATATGAATTTCAAAATCAATATCGTCGATCTTTTCTTTTAATTTCTTCAATAATTTATCTTTCATTTCCCGGTGATTATGACTTTCATCAGGAAAGACAACATCAAAAACAACAATATCATGCTCCCGGTTCATACGGACATCATGAAAATCCTTTAGAAAATCCAGTTCTTCATGTAATGACATCAATTCATGTTTCACCTGTTTGAGGACAGGATTGTCCAGTTCAATGGGGTCTATATGGACAGTGACATGGGCATCCAGAGAATCCGTCAACTTCTTCTCCACATCCCGTGCAATACTATGGGTTTCGCCACAGGAGAGTTGACAATTGACTTCGATATGGAGGGAGATAAATTTATTACCGCCATATTGATGAACAATAATATCGTGGGAATCAATGACACCGGCCACTGAGTTTGCGATATTTTTCACCCTTTGAATGAATTCATCAGCAGGTGCCACACCCAAAATCAAACCGCCCGCTTCCAGGGATATTGAAAACCCGGTATAGATCAACATCAATCCCACCAAACCACTGCCAACACCATCCATATAGTAAAGCCCGAATTTCCCCAGGTAAACACTGATGAGAACAAAAACAGTGGATATTACATCAGTATAATGATGCACTGCATCAGCTTTGATTGACTGGGAATCGATTTTCACGCCAATATACTTCGTCAGGTGTCCCATCCAGAATTTCACCAGCATGGTAAAAATAATGATCACCAAAATCGGCAGGGAATACTTAAACTCAGCCGGATGACTAAAGCGGTCAATTCCCTCTCTGACAAATTCGATTCCGGCAACGATCAGGATAATGGCTATTACCAGTGTAGCCACATATTCCGCCCGCTGATGCCCAAAGGGATGTTCCTTATCCGGCGGTTTTCCCGCGATCTTGAATCCAATGATCACGATCACCGAGGTCGCTGTATCGGAAATTGAATGAATGGAATCCGCCACCAGCGCCAGTGAATTGATCAAAAGGCCTGTGATCAGTTTGATAATGAACAATATTGAGTTGACCACAATACTTGACCAACCGGCAAAATTGCCGTAACGGGCACGGGTTTGTTTCCACTCTTTGCTTTCTTTAACAAAGAGCGAAAGCAGTTTGTCATGCAGCGTGGTTATCATTCAAGTCCTAATTTTTTCCTTGTGTAGGGTATTAAACCACCGGCATTGAAAATTCCCACAACCTCTTCCGGTAAAGGCGGAAAAGTGAAGGTTTCCTGACCGGTTTTGATGGTTCCCTTATCCGTATCGATTTCAATGGTGTCGCCATGCTTAACCGCATCCACCAGGTCCGGTGATGTCAGGGCCGGCAGCCCGTAATTGATACAATTGCGGTAAAATATCCGTGCAAAGGATTTTCCTATCACCGCGCCTACGCCGGCATAAACAAGACAGGCGGCAGCTTGTTCCCGGGAACTGCCGCAGCCGAAATTGGTGCCGCCGACTATAATATCATTCTCCTGAACATTTTTGGCAAAATCCGCATCCAGGTCTTCCAGGGCAATTTTCGCCATCTCTTCGGGTTCTGTGACAGTATAAGTATACTTACCGGGAAAGAGCACATCGGTATTGATGTCATCACCATATTTCCATACTTTGCCTTTTATAATCATTCTTTATTCTCCCTTTTATTACTGATTATTACTTACCAATTTCCCTGAAATCAGCGATCTTGCCCATGAGTGCACAATAAGCGGCTGTCCGCGGACTGGCCAGGTACACTTCGGAATTTTTATTCCCGAGACGACCTTTAAAATTACGGTTGGAAGTAGCCACAGCCACCTCATCATCGGCCAGAATACCGGCATGATTACCCATACAGGGGCCGCAACCGGGATTCATCATCACCGCGCCAAAATCAATCAGTTTTTCCACCCAGCCTTTTTTCAGAATATCCTTGTAGACATTTTTCGAAGCCGGGAAGACCACCATTCTTACATCAGGATGGATCTGACGGCCATCAATGATATCCACGATCTGTTCAAAATCTTCCAGCCGTCCATTGGTACAGGAACCGAAAAACACCTGGTTGATTTTTTTGCCTTTGACCTCAGTGACCGGCGCGACATTATCCACAGTATGGGGTTTGGCCACCATGGGTTCCAATTCGGAAACATCAATATTGTAAACTTTATCAAAATCCGCATCATCATCGGACTTGACGATTTCAAACTCTTTGTCGGACACTGATTTTATATAATCAATGGTTTTCTGGTCCGGCACTACATAGCCGGCTTTAGCGCCCAGTTCTACCGCCATATTGGTCAATACAAAACGGCCGGACAGACTCATTTCTTCAATTGTTGGCCCGCAAAATTCAATGGCTTTATACAGCGCACCGTCAGCCCCAATCTCGCCGGCAATTTTCAAAACCAGGTCTTTGGCGGTTATTCCTTCAGGAAATTTTCCGGAGACATGAATTTTAATGGTTTCCGGGACTTTCAGCCAGATTTTTCCCCGCGCCATGATCACCGCCATTTCACTGCGGCCGATCCCGGCGGAAAAGGCACCAAAGGCGCCATAGGATGTGGTGTGAGAATCCGAGCCTACGATCAATGTCCCCGGCAAAACGTGGCCTTCTTCATGCATCACCTGGTGACAGATACCCCGGTTGATGTCGTAAAAATTCTTTATTCCCTGCTCGGCCACAAATTCACGAATATCTTTGTGATTCTGGGCAAATTTCGCATTCGCCGCCGGCGTGGCATGGTCCAAAATGATGACATGCTTGTCCGGATCATAGACTTTTTTAACACCGATACTGTAAAACTTTTTTGAAATAGCGGCAGTGTTGTCATGCGACATGGCAACATCAGGTTCAATTTCCACAATTTCACCGGCAACCACCGGTTTACCCGCTTTTTTTCCTAAGATTTTTTCTGAAAAGGTCTTTCCCATTTGAACTCCCCATCGTTAGTTTAATATAAAATTATTTATCCTGTTAAAGTCACAGTTATCCTGCACACTCGAAAACTGATTGACTCTAAAATTTACAATGCTTGTGTGTACAAATAGTTCCGGATTTTTTTCCGGACCTGGCTTTTATATTTAACAACCTTCCTCCCTAATTTAAAGGTTAAAATGAAACTATAATTTTAAATGGAAAAAGGAAAGAGCTTTTAAAAGAGAATTTCATTTTTTTTTAATAAACATTTTTGTGGTGATTAGAAAGTAATTTTCGCAACTACTCAGGTACTTTCTTACTGTAAAGGATAATTCCTATTATCCGGTTTTTTT
>CAZCHS010000076.1:0-17116 GCA_964498725.1 uncultured bacterium
AAAATATACCTGAGTAGTTACGTTTAAACTTTATTTTTTGATTTACAGCGCTCAAACAATATAAAATTCTTAACGCCATTTTATTATTTTTTTAATAGTAACTTTTTATTCATAATAAGTTATTTCGGATAAAAAATAAGATGAATGAATGTGAATAAATAGAGAATCGAAATAAAAAAAAAGGCTGAATCAATCAGCCTTTAAAGATATAAAAATTTCAAAAAGGAAATTAGCTCATTTTGGCAACAAACTTATGAAGTCTTGATTTTTTGTTTGCTGCATTATTTTTATGGATGATTCCTTTACGGGTTACGCGATCAATAACGGAGACAGCCGTCTTCAGCAATTCCTGGGCGTCATTTTTGTTTTCGGCATTTTTGACTTTGCTGATGCTGGTTCTCATCAATGATTTATAATGTCTGTTTCTTAATCGGGCTTTTTCTGCCTGACGAATTCTCTTCTGGACAGATTTGTTTCTACTCATTTATTTCCTTTCGTTTATTCTATTTTTAATATATTTAAAAGCGTGCAAAATTTATCATTTTATATATAGAATATCAAACAAAAATATGGAAAAAAATGATAAAATCTTTAATCAAACAAGATCTTTCTTTATAAATAATCGCAAAAAATCTATCATGGTAAAAATATATCTGTTAATTTTAACACACTTTTTTTATCTTTTGGGGTTTAATATGTTGCTTAAATTATAATTAACAAATGTGTAGGGATGATCAAATGGAAAAGCAAATAATAAAAAATGTTCCGTTGTTTTCGTCAATTCCTGAGGAACAATTGGAAAAGATCTCAAAATGTCTCATTGAAAAAAAATATAATAAAGAGGCCATGATCGTCATGGAAGATGAAACCGGCGATTCTCTTTTTATCATCGCAGAAGGCCGTGTGAAAATTACCCGGTACAGTGACGATGGGGATGAGGTGATCCTGACAATCCTTGGAGAAGATGATTTTTTTGGGGAAATGTCCCTGATCGATGGTGAAGTGCGCTCCGCCAATGTCGTCGCCCTGGAACGAACAACGGTCTATGTTTTGACCCGGCATGATCTTTTTAACCTGATTGAAAAAAATCCGTCGATTGCCATTGCAATGCTGGAAGAAATGGCGACCCGGCTCAGAAAATCCGATAAATACATTAAAGGCTTGTCCCTAAATGATGCTGAAACCCGGGTCGGTATGACGCTTTATAATCTTTCTGAGCAGATGGGAACCATCAAAAATGGGGAAGTGACCATAGAAAAGATGCCCTTTCAGCAAGATATCGCTAATATGTCCGGCACAACCCGTGAAACTGTCAGCCGCATGTTAAAGTTGCTTGAAGGCAAGAAAATTATCGCGAAACAGGGGCGTAAAGTCGTGATTAAAGATTATACCCAGTTTGTAAAAAAATTCGGATAATCAATGTTTTCAAATATTTTCAGCCAGTTTTTGCAATTATTCGGGCAACATGTTGTGTTCAGTGTCGGCATTCTCTTGTTTGTCGGTTATTTTGCCGGCCAATTAGCAGAAAAGATAAACCTGCCCTCCATCACCGGGTTTATTATTACCGGACTGGTCTTAGGGGATGGATTGTTGGGTGTGGTTAGTCATGATATGGCCCATAGCCTGACCAGTGTTACGGAAATCGCCCTGGGTTTAATTGCTCTCACAATCGGTGGCGAATTTAGTGTTATGAAAATTAAAAAGTTCGGCTCTAATGTTTTTATTTTAACATTAGTTCAGGCCTTTTTGACATTTATTCTGGTAACAATTGCCATGTATTTAATAGGAATGAGAATTGAATATTCACTCCTGCTGGGAGTTGTGGCAACAGCTACTGCTCCTGCCGCTACAGTAATTGTTATCCGGCAGTTAAGGGCAAGAGGGGAATTCGTTGACCACCTATACGGTATTGTTGCCTTTGATGACGCCATTTGCGTGATATTATTCAGTGTGGTTTTTGCCATCGTATCCCCATTAATCGCTGATACCACATTAAATGCCGGCCATTCCGGAATGCTGGCCGGGATATTTCATGCTTTTGGAGAAATCGGGTTGTCAATTTTAGTCGGTGCTGTCAGCGGGTTCATATTAAATTTTCTGGTGAGAAAAAAATATAAATTAAATGAAGTTTTGATCATCTCGCTGGGCATAATATTTTTAAACATTTCCATCGCCATTGTTTTAAAACTTTCATTATTAATTGCCAATATGGTTTTGGGTGCGGTATTAATTAACCTTTCTCCCAAAAATCACAAAATATTCCGTGTAATAGAACCAATGACACCGCCGGTATTCGCGCTGTTTTTTGTTATTGCTGGTACAGAATTGAATATATCTGTATTCACCCAGGGAATTGTCATTGTTTATGGGCTGGTTTATACATTAAGCCGGTTTGCTGGTAAATATTTTGGTATTTATTTTGGATCTTATATAACCAAAAGCAGCAAAAATATTCAAAACTATCTCGGATTATGTCTGGTTCCCCAGGCCGGTGTCGCTATTGGCTTGGTTTTATTGGTTCAGGCTTCTCCGATTTTGCAAGCAGCCCCGCCGGTAATTCAGGAGAAATTAGTCCTGCTAGTGAATATTATTTTGTTTAGCGTATTTATTAATGAATTAATCGGCCCCGGTATGTCAAAGTATGCGATTGTCAAGGGTGTGGATTTATAAACAACAGGTTGCCTTATGAAATTATATAGTATTATAAAAAAGAAATCCTGCGATGCAAACTTTACTGCTAAAAACAAACAGGAAAGTTTAAAAAAGATAGCGAAATTAATGTCCAAATCCGTAAAGGAAATTGGGTATCAGCAAATTTATGATGGCCTGATGGCGCGGGAAAAAACCGGTTCTACCGGATTTGAAGGCGGAGTCGCCATTCCCCATGCTAAAATTCCCCAGCTAAATGATTTTTCTGTCGCTATTATTGTCAGTAAAAAAGGGGTTAATTTTGAAAGCGCTGACAAGCGGAAATCCAATATCTTTTTTGTGATCGTCGGACCTGATGACCGGCCACGGGAACATTTGCAAATATTGGCGCAAATATCCCGTCTTTCCAGAAACAGAAATGCACAAAAGGAATTGTTGTCAGCTAAGAGCAGTGATGCATTAGTGGAATCATTTTACCGGTACACCACCGAAAGTATAGAGGTGACACCGGAAAAGGAAAATCTCAAATTATTCTTAATGATATTAAATGAACTGAGGTTTTTTGACGATATTCTGGAGATTTTTATCAGTAAAGGGATATCGGGAGTCAATGTAATTGATTCGTCGGGTGCCAAAGACCAGTTGTCGGATATTCCGCTTTTTGCTGATTTTTTGAATTTTCTGGGAGAACGTTCAGACAGTCGCAAAACGATCATGGCGCTCTTGCCGGAATCTGAAATTAAAGATATTACCATGAGTATCGAAGAGGTGATGGGGGACCTTAAAAAACATTCCGGCGCCCTTATCATGGCTCTGGATGTTCCATATATCAAAGGTACAATGGTAGCTTAACTCACAGCGGCGCCAATGATTGCGCCCACCAGCAATGACCCGACATTCATAATGGATATAATATAAATTCCCGAACCAGCCAGAAAAGCGAATAGGGGAATCGCATAGACAGCGCTACCAAACAAAATCAGAAATATGGCGGTTAATATGGCAGGTAAAAATACCGCCAGAATCGCATCGAATACACCACCGGCTTTTTTACCACCGGCAAATCCGGCAAGCAATGGCCCGATCACCGGCAACCAGAACAGAAGTATTGAAACGATGATCATAATAAACATTGCGCCAAAAACACTATGCCTTGCTCGTGCCATAATTTTCCTCCTTTATTTTATTGAATTTAAATTTCATAAGTCATTTTCCAAAAAACTATTATGAATCTTTTGAGATTGTAATTATTTTTATCTGTTTGGTTAATGTAAAATGGGGGTAAGATGAATAAAATAATTACTATGACCATCCTGTTGGCAGTTTCTTTTTTAATGGCGGAAGATCTACAGTTTGATGACTTCTTCGTGAAAAAAACGATGCGTATTGATTTTTATCAGACGGGGAATGCCACTGATACAATTATCTCCATTGACCAGTTCCGGGAAGAACCTATTTGGGCCGGCAGTACTGTGAATCTTATTGACAATCTCGAACTGGGTGAACATTGCGTGAAAGTATATGATGAAAGTTCCGGCAAATTGATTTTTTCCAGAGGTTTTAATTCGATTTTTGCCGAATATGTGACAACCCGTCCGGCATTAGAAGGAGAATTTAAGACCTATCACAACACTGTTCTGATTCCCTACCCAAAGAATACTATTGATGTAAAGTTTTTTACAAAAAACAGGAATAATCATTGGGTGGATGAGTTTACTACAGCCATTGATCCTGATTCTAGATTTATAAATCATGATCCGCCAAAATACAATTTTGCAGTAAAAACCTATCTGGATCATGGCGATCCCACCAAAAAAGTTGATATTCTGATTCTACCGGAAGGATATACCAAAGATGAAATGACCATCTTTCGCGAAGATATCAAAAAAATGTTAGAGGTTCTTTTTGATACTGAGCCATTTAAATCCGAGCGGGATAAATTTAATGTCCGGAGCATTGAAACCCCTTCTGAGGAATCCGGTGTTGATGATCCCCGGGCTGGTAAGTTTTACAATACATTCTATGATCTGACTTACAATACCCTGGATATTGACCGCTATGTTCAGGGCTGTAATAATAAGGTTATGCGGGATGTGGCGGCCCTGGTCCCTTATGATCAGATTTATTTCATCATGAATAGTGATAAGTATGGTGGCGGTGGAATTTATAATTTCTGTTCTATTTGTTATTCTCCGTCTCAGGAAAAGGACCCGGAATGGTGGCCCGCCTACGCCTTTGTCCATGAATTCGGGCACAGCTTCGCCGGACTGGCCGATGAATATTATTCTTCCGAAGTGTCCTATAATGATATGTATCCGGTGGATGTGGAACCCTGGGAATTTAATATCACCACAGCCACAAAGCGGGAACTTGTCAAGTGGCAGAACCTGATCAATCTGAATACGGAAATACCAACTGACTGGGGGAAAGAGGAATATGAATCCATTCCCCGCAGTGATACAAAAGCCAAATATGATTTTGTCAAAGCCCATAAAAACTGGGGTAAAATCGGTGTTTATGAAGGGGCCGGATATTCCAGCAAGGGAGTT
This sequence comes from uncultured bacterium, assembly GCA_964498725.1. GTDB lineage: Bacteria > Fidelibacterota > UBA2242 > UBA2242 > JAFGTP01 > JAFGTP01. The sequence goes on from CAZCHS010000076.1 coordinate 5,199, forward strand.
TACCGGCCTTATATGGATTGTCGCATGTTTTCCAAGAGCCTGGTGCCCTTTTGCCCGGTCTGTGAGGAAGGATTACGAAAAGTCATAAAATATTATACAGAGTAATTTAATAGAGGTGAAGCCGATGTTTGTGAATACTATAAAAATACTTTTATTTGGTTTGTTTCTGACTTGTTTTCTGGTTGCGGAAACGGATCAGGAAAAATCTACTTTGATCAAAACCGGCGATATGGCACCGTCATTTAATTTTACAACCCTTGACGGTCAGAATTACAGTTCGGAAAGTTTACAGGGAAAGGTTGTGCTGATCAATTTTTTTGCCACCTGGTGCGGTCCCTGTAATGCGGAAATTCCTCATCTCATTGATGAAGTCTACGAGAAAATAGAAGATGAGGATTTTTTTATGGTGGGAATCGGCCGGGAACATGTGGCGGATACTTTGCGAAAATTCGTCGATAAAAAGGAAATTTTCTACCCAATTACTGCTGATCCTGAACGAAAAATATACGGAAAATTTGCCCAGCGCTATATTCCACGCAATGTTGTTATCGGTAAGGATAGCAAGGTGCTCTATGAATCTGTTGGATTCGATCAGGAAGAGTTTGATAAGATGATTGAGGTGATCAGGGAAGAACTGGAGTGATTTTAACCACGAAATAAACTAAATAAACGAAAAATGGTATAAAGCCAAAAGTATGACGCTTTTGGCTTTATAATTTTGGTTCAATATGGATTGTATGGATTGATCAAAACTATCAATTTTAAAATTTAGAAATAAATTTTTCACTGACACATCGTTTGCTTCAGGGCCTGATTCCAGCCGGAAATTAATTCTTTACGGTGAGAATTTTTCATATCCGGTGAAAACGTTTTATCAAATTTTTTAATTTTTTTAAGTTCCCCGGCATTTTTCCAGAACCCGCTTTTCAGTCCGGCCAGGAAAGCTGCGCCCAGAGCTGTTGATTCGAGGCTCCTGGGACGCTTCACCTCACATTGGCTGATGTCCGCCTGAAACTGCATGAGAAAATTATTTTCGGTAGCGCCGCCATCCACAAAAAGCGATTGAATTTCAATTCCGGTTTCCTGTTCCATTGTTTTTAACACATCATGCGTCTGGTAGGCAATGGATTCCAGGGCGGCCCGGGCAAGATGATTTTTATTGGCTCCGCGGGTAAGGCCGGTGATTGTTCCCCTGGCGTCAGCATTCCAGTGAGGTGTTCCCAGCCCAACAAAAGCCGGTACAAAGTAGACGCCATTATTGTCTGCTACAGCCAGTGCCATGGTTTCTGTTTCGGCAGCATTCTTAATTATCCCCAATTCATCCCGCAGCCACTGAACCACCGCGCCACTGATAAAAATCGCCCCTTCCAAAGCATAGGCCGGGTCACCGGCGCTATTGATCGCAAGGGTAGTGATCAGACCTTTTTCAGAAGCAATGCTCTCATCACCGGTATTGAGCATAATAAAACAACCGGTGCCGTAAGTGTTTTTAATTTCTCCTCTGGTAACGCAGCATTGCCCGAACAGCGCCGCCTGCTGGTCACCGGCAACTCCCAGGATCGGTAGATTTTTCAATCGGTCAATAGCAGTAACAGAGCCATAATAATCGGCGGATTTTTTTACTTCTGGCAATAAATTGAGTGGAATATTCATGATATCGCAGATATCGGCATCCCATTCTTTTTTGTGGATATTATAGATCATGGTACGGGAAGCATTGGTATAATCGGTAGCATGAATTTGACCCCCTGTCAGTTTCCAGATCAACCAGGTGTCAATGGTGCCAAACAGCAAGTCATCCGGGGAGTCGTAGTCACTGTTTTCGAGCAGCCATTTAATTTTTGTACCGCTAAAATAGGCATCCACCGGCAGCCCGGTTCTGGAGCGAATGAAGGCCTGGCGGGAGTGTAATTGCCGGCAATAGTCAGCGGTTCGACGGCATTGCCAGACAATGGCATTATTGATCGGTTGGCCTGTATATTTATTCCAAACAACGGTTGTTTCCCGCTGATTTGTGATACCGATTGCTTTGGCAGTAGCGATTTTTTTGCTATCCAGGTCCTTTACCGTTGCCACTACTGATTCCCAGATATCAAAGGGATCATGCTCGACCCAACCTGGTTTGGGGTAGATTTGCTTAAATTCCCGGTATGCGCTTTCGACGATTTGACCTGTCTGATCAAAAATAATCGCGCGGGTTCCGGTGGTTCCCTGATCAATGGCTAATATGGACATTACAATTCCTCTTCCTGTTCCTGAAGTACCCTGATACGAAAAACATTGGGTTCCAGGTTCACTTCGACAATGTCATTAGGGACTACTTTTTTACCCCGTTGGGTACAAATATGTCCGTTTAATCTGACAAGCCCGTCCTGAATGATCATTTTGACCATACCGCCGGATTCCATAATATCCGCCAGTTTCAACAGGTTTCCCAGTTTAATATCGGGGGTTTTTATGAATATTTCCTGTTCCATTAAAACTCCTTTTGATTAATTAATGATTTGATCCAATCCAGTAAATCTCTAATGACTTTATCGCCATCGACCTCATTCATGAGTTCATGATAAAGCCCTTTATAGATTTTAATTGTTTTATTCTCAGAGGATATTTTGGAATGAAATTCCATACTGCCATGGTAATCCGCCAGTTTATCCTGGTTGCCATGGATCAACAGCACCGGATAATTGAATTTTTCAGCATTAGCCTGATTGTATTTGATCGAACGATTGATCTCAGCACCGGTGCGGGCGGGAATGCCGCCGGAATAAACAAGGGGGTCATTGTTGTATTCCTCGATTATTTCATAGCGGTGGGATAATCCGGTACTATCCAGTTTTATTGTGGGAAGTGTGGGGAAAATTTTGCCGATGATCCCTGATAATTTCACTAAAACGGGGGAGATGTCTGTACTGATTTTTAAGGCCGCGCTGCTAAGAATTATTCCGCTTATTTCCGGTTTCTTTTTTAAAGCATAATAAGCTGTTATGGCGCCGCCCATGCTATGACCTAACAGGATAATGGGAATGCCGGGAAAATTTTGTTTTAATATTTTAACCTGGTCATCAATAATCACATTACAGATATCAAAACTTTTAATAAAGGCCCGCTTGCCGGCGGATTTTCCATGACCGGGGAGGTCAAAGGAATAGACCATAATGTTTTCTTTGCAGAATTGTTCGGCTATATATTGATAGCGTGATGAGTGTTCCCCCAGACCATGGATGATCACAACAATTGCGTGAACAGCATTATCCGGCTCCCAAAATTGAGTAAAAATTTTCAGGCCGGAATGTTTATCGAGCATAAATGTTTTTCGGTGCTGCATAGTGACTTCCTTTTATAAAGGTCACAAAATTTTGATAGGAATACCAAAATTTTGTGACTGTAATTTATTAATTATTTTTTAAGGAAGGTTGCCGCAGATTTAACAAAACCGGCAATATCCGACAGATCGGAAGGAATAATAATTGTGTTGTTTTCTTTGGCCAGTTTTCCGAATTCACTGACATATTGTTCGGCAATTCTCAGGTTGACAGCGTCTTTTCCGCCTTCCTTGTTGATGGCGGTGGCGATTCGTTCGATTCCCTGGCCCGTGGCTTCAGCCAACTTTTTAATTTCTTCAGCCCGTCCTTCGGCTTCGTTAATTCTTTTTTGCCGTTCTCCTTCAGAAAAGTAGATGGCTTGTTTTTTTTCACCTTCCGCGCGATTAATTCTCGCTTGTCTGTCACCTTCTGAGGTGGCAATAGCGGCGCGTTTTTCACGTTCGGCGCGCATCTGTTTTTCCATGGCGTCTTTGATACTTTGTGGGGGTACAATATTTTTGACTTCATACCGGGAGACTTTTACGCCCCAGGGATCGGAAGCCAGGTCAACAGCTTCAACAATAGTGGCATTGATAGTGTCCCGCTCTTCAAAGGTCTTATCCAGTTCCATTTTTCCAATCACACTACGCATGGTTGTCTGCGCCAGTTGGGTGGCGGCAAAGCGATAGTGATCAATTCCGTAAGAGGCTTTTTTTGCATCCATTACCTGCATATAGAGAATACCGTCAACTTCCACTGCGATATTATCTTTTGTAATACAGGTCTGGGCCGGAACATCGATGGCTTGTTCTTTCAGAGTGTGTTTATAAGCCACTTTATCCAGAAAAGGGACGAGAATATGCAGGCCGGCTTCCAGGGTTTTGCTGTATTTGCCTAACCGCTCGACAATATAAGCGGATTTCTGCGGTACAATTTGCATTGTCTTAAACAATACAATTATGGCAAATATAATTAAACCGATTATAATAATTGTAAAACTGGTCATGGGGACTACTCCTTTTTTAATGGTTTGACGATTAAGGTCAGATTGTTTTTATCAATGATCTCAACAATACTGTCAACTTCTATTTTCGCGACTGATTCGGCGCGCCAGGAGGTGCCATTGAGCAATACTTTGCCGGCTTCATTTGGTGTGATCTTCCTGGTGACTTTTACTTTTTGGCCGATGATACCGTCGATTTCTTCATTGATGTTGCCTTCGGATTTGCCGACAAATATTGATTGCACTTTATTGCGGAGAACAACCAAAAATACCAGGGAAGCAACCAAAAAAATGACCAATTGGGTATTAATTCCGAAATTAAAAAACAGTAAAGCCAGCGCGGTCACCCAGGCGCCAACACCAAAAAATATGATGATCACGCCGGGTATGATAAATTCCAGCAGAATAAACACCAAGCCAATCAAAAACCAGATCAGTCCCGGTGATATAAAGGTTTGCAATGATTCCATAATTTACTCCTAATGTTTAATGAAATTTTTCACCCAGTCAATGAATTTTAAATTGCTGTAGATTTTATCAGTACGATTTTGATCGTTGTAATTTTCATCTATTTTATAGGCCTTTTCCAGGAATTCTTCGGCATCTGTGAGTATTTTGAGGTTTTTACGAAAGATAGTTTTGGTTTCTTCGAGGTATTCTTCTTTTTTATCAGGGTTATCGATCGTTCTCAGCTGGTGCAGGCGGTAATCATAATTGGTTAACCCCTTGAATTCCAATATTGAATAATAGGCAATATTATTGTACTGCCAGGCCACCAGGTCATCACGGCCCAGTTGTTGTGCATATTTGGCTGCCAGTTTTAGATTGGTAATGGCTTCCTGAAATTCTGAGTTATTAAAAGCCTTTTTGGATTCCTCCCGGAATGTTCGATATTTTTGCCAAAGTTGGCTTGTGGCTGTTGTTTCAATTTCTTCCTGCTCTGTCCATACAGTATCCTCAAATACTTTTTCTGTTATTATAGAATCCTCTTCCGTTTGTGGTTTAATCCTGTTGATTGTATCTTGCTGCGCGGTTTTGTCCGGGGTTGTTTTTTCCGGCGCCGGGGTGGATTGCTCTTTTTGTTTATGACACTGAATGCATAAAATAGCTGCCAGTAAAGTTATCGTTATTATGTTTCTCATATTCCCTCTGTAAGTTAATTTATAATTTGACTTTTAATGAGTTAAAAAACAATAATAAATGGAAAAAATAGTGATAAAATTGTCAAAATTTTGTCGTACCTGTTGATAATAGATTTTTAAAGCATTTAATCGCGTAACTATCCGACATTCCCGCAATATAATCGGTAATTATTGTATTTTTATCAGCCTTTTCAGCAATATAGGTATCATGAAATGTGCGAATGAATTTACCAAATTTCTGCCCCAGTTCAATGGTGCTGTATTGATATTTATCATAATCAAAATCATTGATCGTGAAAATAGTATATAGATAATTATAAATGGATTTGAGTACAAAATCAGCATACTGATTCCAATAAAGTAATTTTGGGTTTTTGTATATGCGCTTGCGTGAGAAATTTTTCAGAATGCGAATCACTTCAAAGGTTTTATCGGAAAAGCCGATCTTTTCATTTTTAATGGACCAGTCGATACAGTCATTGACCAGAGTTTTGATAATTTGACTATTTCTGGCACCCAGATGGTGCTGGACTTCAACAGGAATTTCTGTTCGTGTAATGCAATTGGAATAAATAGCGTCTTCGAGGTCACGGCCAAGATAAGCGATGGAATCACTCAATCGTAACACACAGCCCTCCCAGGTTGAAGGCGCTTCCGGCAGGGATGTCAGGGAAGAAAGATCATTTGGTTTTGGAGAGACTTCGATGAATTGTTCATCTTTTTCGCCGCAATGGGAGACAATGGCGTCGCGGACAGCAAAAGTCAGGTTGAGTCCTTTTCCTTTTCGACCGAGAATGTCAACGACACGCAGGCTATGGAGCTCATGCTGAAAATTACGATCCGAAAGGAGTTTTAAACTCCGCTCACCGCAATGTCCAAAAGGTGCATGTCCCAAGTCGTGGCCAAGGCCGGCAGCCAATACGATTTCGGTATTTAATCCCAGTGCTTTGCAGATCGTGGCGGCAATTGTGGACAAATGCAGGCTGTGCTCTATTCTTGTGCAAACATGATCATTGTCAGGAGAGAAAAATACCTGGGTCTTATGTTTAAGCCGGCGAAAGGCAAAGGAATGCAGAATTGCGGTTTGGTCCCTGAAATATGGGCCGCGAATATCTTCTCTTCGCTTCTTTTGGCGACTGGTTAATATTTTGCTGGTTTCCAGTGGTAAATCCGGTAACATCTTGTTTCCTGCTGTTTTTACACTATAAAATGTTTCATAAAGATGAATAAAACAACCAATATTCCAAAAATTATGTGAATTTTTAATAATTTGTAATTGTTCAAAGACCCTTTTTTTACCGTAACTACTCAGGTACTTACTTACTGTAAAGGATAATTCCTATTATCCGGTTTTTATAAAAATGGCAGATAAACAGACAATAGGAATTGTCTGTTACAGGAGGCTAAAACATACCTGAGTAGTTACTTTTTACCTAGAGGATAATTCCTACTTGTCCGGCGTAACAAAGTGAAGACGGACCTGTCCGGCCATTGCGGGATTATTTGTTTTTAATATTGGAAACAGCAATATTTGATTCTGATAGATTTGAAGAATTGCCAACTACAGGAGGATGAAACTAGTCTGTGCAGTTAAAATAAAAAAATATTTTAAAAGAGTTTCTATATTTGCAATTTTCGGGTTATTTTTAATTAGCTAAGAGGATAATACAAAAAGGATTTAAATGAGTAAAATTAAAGTAGTGGCAGGTATTGACATCGGTGGCACGAATTCTGTTTTTGGATTAGTAGACGAACAGGGGAATTGCTTAACCCGTGGAAAGATCGAAACCGAACCTCAACAGGGCCCGCAAAGTTTGTTTTTTAATATCTTTAATAATATTGATGAAATGGTACAAAACAGTAGCAATGAATTAGAATTGATCGGTATTGGTGTTGGCGCTCCTAATGCAAATTATTATAATGGTACTATAGAAAACCCTGTGAATTTGGGCTGGGGAATTGTTGATGTGGTCAAAATGATCAAGGAGCATTTCGGCCTTCCCGGTGCGATTACCAATGATGCCAATGCTGCAGCTTTGGGTGAGATGGAATTTGGCAATGCCAAGGGAATGAAAAATTTTATTGAAGTGACCCTGGGTACCGGTCTGGGAAGCGGCATAATCGTTCATGGTGAATTGATATACGGCCATGATGGTTTTGCCGGCGAAATGGGACATCTGACAGTCAAACCCGGTGGCAGAAAATGCGGCTGCGGCAGAAAAGGGTGTCTGGAAACCTATGTTTCCGCAACCGGTTTGAAGCGGACTGCTTTGATGATGATGGCGGAGCTTACAGTTCCCAGTTCTTTACGAACAATTCCGGCGTCTAATCTGACTTCAAAAGATGTTTATGATGCCGCTATGCAGGGAGACACCCTGGCCCGTCAAAGTTTTACCTATACCGCGGATATCTTAGGCCATGCCCTGGCCGATACGACCGCATTGTTAAGTCCTGAAGCCTTTATTTTTATGGGCGGTCTGGCCAAGGCCGGCGATCTTTTGTTCAATCCAGTAAAAGAAGCGCTGGAGAAAAAGGTTCTGCCTGTATTCAAAGAAAAAATTCAGCTATTACCCTCAGGCCTGGATGATGAAGATGTGGCAATTTTAGGGTCTGCCGCCCTGATTTGGCATGACAAGCATACACATAATAATTAGACATGGTTCAGGATGCCGAACAGATAGACCCGTTTGATACTAATAATAGCGATTACTGGATCAAAATTGAACATTTGGGACGGTATTTGTTTGTCAAAAATTTCTTGTTATCCCACCGGGAAATTGATGTTGTAATGGATATTGCCGCCGGTTACGGGTATGGCACCGAACTCCTTTCAAAAATATCCGGCAAGGTCATCAGCCTGGAAAATAATCCGGAAATGCTGAAGCAGTTAAATCTGCAATTTCAAAATGTTCAGACTATCGACGTTTACCAGCATGACCTGGAAAGAGAAAATCTCCTGCAAAAAAAGCAGCTGCAAAAAGCCGATTTGATCGTCTCCTTTGAAACATTGGAACACCTTGAAAATCCCTGGAAAAATATCATTGAATTTTATGAAATCTTACGTGGGGAGGGGTATTTAATTCTTTCGGTTCCCAATGAAAGATTTGAAAAAGTCGATGCCGGCGGTGTTCCAAAATCTGAGTTTCATAAAACACTTCTGAAAAAGGAAGATATTGAAAATTATTTACAGGATACCGGATTTAAAATCGTTGGGAAATATGGTCAAGCCCTGCTCAATTCATTAATGAAAAAAGAGAATAAGTTGCTTCGCAATCGCATAATACGAAACCGGTTCAGTGCTATCGAAACGCTTCATGAACGGAAAAATATGATGAAAAGCGCCTGTCTTTTTGCTTATCCTGATGAGGAGAATATTGAAGAAAGTTACTCACGAATCTATATTGCCCAAAAGGTAGAAAAATAGCCCGGTTGTTGATTTATGAATAGGTTAGGTTAAACCACAAAAAGGACAACATAATGTTGCCCTTTCCGTGGTTTATTTGGTATTGAGGTTTTTAGCGTCGCCGGACTTCTCCCGGTCCGATAAATTTTAAAGAGTTCCGGCCAATTTCACCGGTATATGTCACATTGCCGTCACCGATCATTTGTCCGTCCAGTCGGCCACCATTCATTTGCAAATCGAAATCACTTTCGCCAAAGGCTTTAATGTCAATATCTGTGACCTTCATACTGACATTGGTTTCGCCCATGGCGTGGACTTCAGCTTCCCTGATGACGGAATTGGCAAAATCAAATTTAATTTCACCAAAACTATCCAGTTCAAGAAACTCAATCGCGTTATTATTCCCCTGAACAGCGCAATCACCGGCGATTTTTATTTTTACTTTATCTTCTTCAAAGTCCTGGAATATAATATCCAATCGCTCCTGGCCGTTAATTTTTTTAATTGACGGCATTTCAATAATGGTGAAAATTTCATAATGTGAATGGCGATATACCGGACATTCGATATGCAATGTATTACCCCGGTTAGCAATTTCAAAATATTCGGAAGAGAGAAAATCCTCCGGGCCTTTGACCGTAACTTTGAACTCGTCGGATTGTTTGATAATGGCATTGCCGTGAAACTTGAGATAAACTTCATCAAAGTCATCAAAATCAAATTCTTTCTCAATTATTTCCGAATCCATCAGGTCATTCCAGAGTGTGCGGTCAATATTATTGGAACTGACCATTGCATCCTTTACAAAGGAACGGAATTTCAGCATGGCAAAGAACTGAAACAGAATGACTAAAACCAGCAGGCTGATCAATATTTTATTTGAAAGTTTCATTGTTGACCTCCTTTTGATTTATAATCTTCATAATATTTTTTCAGGTCATTAAAATTAATATTCAATAAAATCATTTTATCAAAGATTTGCGGCAGTTTCTTTTCCAGAAACGCTTTCTTTTCTTCCTGCATGATCAGTTCCTTTGCTTTATCGTTAATAAAATAGCCAATACCACGTTTGTTGTAAATGATGTCCTGGGACTGCAAATCGGCATAAGCCCGGTTGACCGTATTGGGATTGACTTCCATATCCACAGCCATTTCTCTGATGGAGGGCATACGGTCGCCGCTTTTGATGTTCTCACGCAAAATATCATTGCGAATGTAAGTACCGATTTGCTGATAGATGGGCTGGTCATTTTTAAATTTCATATTACACCTCCTTTTCGGAAATTCTGAGGTAGGTCATGAACCAGAAAAACGGGGCCATTACCCAGAAGAAAAGGAATTTTATTGTATAGAATGCCGCTTTGACTAAATCCGCGATTGTGCCGAATGATACATCCAGTTGGTCCACATTAATATTGGACATGTCATGGAGATCAAATAATAGTTTCATATTAATAATCGAGAAGAAACTCAATATCATTTGCAGGACAAACCCGGCGAACAGCAATTTCAGGAAAGCGTTTTTCTTGAAATAACTGGAAGCAAAGATGAAAATTGATTGAACGATAATATAAATCCGGGCCAGTGTCCAGTTAAAATAAAAATCTACCGGCGGTGCGCCAAAAAACAGATAATTCATTCCGTTCAAAAACAGGGTCAGCAGGTGAAAGTAAAGAAACATTACCACGACGTAAAAAACTGAACTGATCAGCAAGCGGCTAATGAGTTTTTCCAGAGTGGATGAGGGGGTGGTCAGATATACCAGTCCTTTTTGCGGATCATGCATTTCATTGAAAACCAGTGAACTGTAGATAAATCCAAGCACCATAAAGAGTGGCAAATAAGCCTGGACAGCGACCACAGGATGTCCTGCCATTATTCCCGGCAACAGATCAATGGCTGTAAAAACACCGGTTATGGCGCCGAGGGCCAGTAAATAGGTTTTTAAATTTCTGACAATATCATTTTTCAAGGTCAGAAAAAAACGGGTCGGATTAAAGTAATTATTTATTGTCATAACCTACCTCAATTCTTTTCATTTGTGTCAGAGAAAATCGCTCTGATTTTTTCTTTATTATTAATCACAGCATTAAAAAGCGTCTCAATATCCATGGCATAGGACTCTTCATCTTCCCTTTCTGTCAGGATCGAATAGCCACCGATTGTTTTTTCAGAATGCAAAACACCGACTGCCGGTAAATCTTCGACTACTTTCAGGGCTAGTTTTTCAGATATCTCTTCAAGACTATAATTAAATAAAACTTTACCGTCTTCAATGATAAGCACCGGATCAATTAACTGGTCTATATCCCTGACCTGGTGGGTTGAAATGATGAAAGAGCGCTCTTCGTTAATTGAAGAGGCAAGTATTTTGCGAAGCTTGCTTTTGCTGGGAATGTCCAGACCATTGGAGGGTTCATCCAGGATCAGGATTCGGCAATTGGTGGCAATGCCAAAGGCGATCAGGAATTTTTTCTTCATACCGTAGGAAAAGGAAGCCAGGTTGCCATTATCGGGAAGTTCAAATTCCGAGACATACTTTCTTAGATCCTGGTCACTGAAATTGGGATAAAATCCCTTATAAATGGCAACAAATTGTTTCATGCTTACCGGGGTGGTATAGAATTCTTCCGGTACAAAATAAATCTTTTTTAGAAAATCCGGAGAACGGTATTTTGTCTCATGTCCGAAGGCCCGGCAACTGCCTTGCCGGGGAAACCGCAGGCCGGCGATGATTTTCATCAAAGTGGTTTTGCCGGAACCGTTTTTGCCCAGCAATCCGTGAATTGAACCTTCCTTTATTTGAAGATTCAAGCCGTCAAACAGGTTCGCCTGTTTGGGGTAGTTGAATGTTAGGTTGTCAATTTTAATCATTTCTTTTATCTCCTTGTTTTGGTGTACTACTTAACTAATACACTATAATCTTAATACATTAATTTGGTGATGTCAAGTTTTTTTTTAATTTTTTTTCAACCCTGACTTAACCTACATTATTCATAAAAATATGAACAATGCCCGCTTCGCGCCGATACGTTTCCTGTGGAAACTATCGGGATTAACCTGAA
>CAZCHS010000077.1:0-16723 GCA_964498725.1 uncultured bacterium
ATCGCGATTAACCTGAATATTATTCTATGAATTTTCCAAATTAGTTTTTTAATATGTATTTAGTAAACTATTAATTTTATTCTCTTTGCTTGGAAAATTTAAAAATTCATGAATAATTCAGGCTAAAAGTTCGGCATGCAGTGCGAATAATGGACATCAATTACGATATTCACTGGAACCCCGTCAGGATTATTCAGAGAATGGGACGCATTGATCGGCTGAGGTCTCCCAATAAAGAAATTTTGCTCATAAAGACATCGCTTTTGAATTTGCTACCTGGATTTCTCCTGAACTAAAATATTATCTCATCAAAGAGTTCTAACGGCTCAAAGAAGAAGAGCAAAAACAGCTGGGTTGGGTTAAACGCCAGCTCACCAAGATCAACTACAGGATACACACAGGTGCCATAAAGCAAAATCTGATCCCGGTACAACAACTTTTCAATCCCTCCCGGGTTATATTCTTTCGGTTTCATGATCATTACTTCTGTTTATTGTTTATTTCTTTCAATAATTTCTTCGCCGCATCAAAATCCGGCGCTTCCTCAATAATCACTTCCAGAATTTTCCGTGCTTCTGCATATTCCTTAATGTCCGTCAGAATCAAGGCTTTCAGATAAAAGACATAGCCGAGTTGTTCATGAGTCAAGTCTCCGGAATTCAGGGCCTTTTGCACATTATCAAAGGCTCTTCTGAGTTTCCCCTGGTTTCTCTGTGCCAGGGCGATGTTGTAATAAAGCATCCCCTGAACACTGGTCAATGCCAAGGCTTTTTGACCGGTTTGTTCCAGCAGTTTCCAGTCCCTGGCTTTTTGGGCAGAGTTCATCAATTTAAGGTAATAATCCAGTTTTTCCGGAAACATGGCAAGGATGGCCTGATATTCTTTGCAAGCCAGATCATAGGCGTTTTCATTTTCATAATACTCTGCCATGTCACTGTGGGCTTTCCCCCAGATATGATGATCGAACAAAAAATCTTCGGCAATTTCAACTACCGGTTTTCGAGTGGGCTTTATTCTTCCGGGATACTGTGTTTCCTGGCTGTAAAAGGGCCATTTCTGCTCTAACTTAAAAACCCGTAATCCGCCGATTTCCCAGTCCAGTTGCGTAACAAATTTTGGTGTTAATTCCGCATTTTCTGATGCATTTCCACTGAGTATGTCTGCCTCAAAAATCCTGTTCAGGAATTGTGTCGCCATCAGATAATAGCCAACTGGATTGGGATGCAGATGGTCGCAGAATAAATTATTCCCCGGAATACCGCCGAGGGTTTTATCATTAAATTTTTGAAACATATCCACAAAAATCACATCATGTTCGTTTGTTTTTTTGGCAATGATAGTATTGATTGATGATGGTGCGCGAAAGGGAATTTCATCCAAATCTTTAGCCAGAATAAACTCATCAAGGGTTTTTGATTTCCTGAAAGATTCAGAATTTTGGCCTAAAGGCGGCTGGTCTTTGAGATTGCTGACTAAATTACTCATGATCACAGGAATCTTCTTTTTACCCAGTTTCTTTAGAATGATATCAAGATTGTCAGCATAATTTTGATAGGTGATCTGCCGGAGTTCCGAATCCGGTGGAATATTGCGGTTGTCGGTGATCTTTTCCATCAAGGTTGCGTCAGTGACAACAGGTTGTTGGGGCGTTAAACTATTGACCAGTGATTTCACAGCCTGAAAAATGCGGACTTTTTGCATATTCAACATGAAGCGCGAAAAAGTGCCATTATTCCCTACAGAAATATTGGAGCCGGTTCCATAGGCGCCGTAAAATTCGTTGTGTCCCATGTAAATCAGCACAAGATCAGGATCATGTTCCAATATTTCCGGCAGCCAATCCAGCACCGTAAAACTGTTAATCGCCGACAGTCCAATATTGATCACTTCGAAATTTTTTTCAGGATGTTTTTCCGTCAGCATAAATTTCAATTGCTGCGGGAATGGCACGGTCATTTCATAAGGAAACCCGGCAGTGGTGGACCCGCCCAGGCAGAAAATACGATAAGTGTCAGACGATTTTTCATAGCTAAAGGTCTGGGGATAGAGGTTCGGCACCGGCACTTTACGTTTATCAAAATAGCGCTCGCCAATTTGGGAATTAACTGTCACCAGATTTTGCTTCTTATCTTCGATGAATAAAGGAATTTGCGGGAAAAGATTGAACAACCGCAAGATTAACTCCAGCAATATTACCAGGAGGATTGGCAGTAACATAGCGATAATTTTAAAACTTGTTTCTTTTTTCATAATTAATAAGTCCTGAGTGCAGAATTTATAATCCACATTCTTATTATTACTAAATTGCGGAACGCAGTTCCGCGCTCCTTTTTTTTACCTGCATTATTCATAAAACATGAATAATGCCCGCTTCGCGCCGATACATTTCCTGCGGAAACTATCGGGATTAACCTGAATATCATTCTATGAATTTTCCAAATTGGTTTTTAAATATATATTTGGTAAACAGTTAATTTTATTCGCTTTACTTGATGAATTTGAAAATTCATGAATAATTCAGGTTAAAAAATCGTATAAATAAAGGGCGCCAGCGCGCTTCCCTGCCCCAGCACAACTAATAATCCCAGCACCAGTAAAATGACAACAATCGGGATCATCCATAACTTTTTATGTTCTTTCAGAAATTCAAAAAATTCTCTGACAATTGATAATTTACTCATCTGTCTCCTTTTATATGGACCGCGGATTTATAATCCGCATTCTTATTTTGCCAATTGCGGAATACAATTCCGCGCTCCGCCGTTCCGCTAATATTGCTTCTCACTGCTTTTGGGATCATATTCCTTTTCCGGCCGAAGTTCCCAGTAAGATGGCTGGTCCGGCTCAATTTTCCGGTTCAGCAGGTCTTTCCGCAGCAATCGCAACATCAATCCAACAGGCGTGAATATCAAATAGAACACCAGGCTGAGGATCACACGCGTCATAACAAATCCCAGCATCGACGCCAGACTCATCCAGGCAATATAAAAAGGCCTCAGTATTTTAGGCAATAGAACACCCAAAAGCAAAAAGGCGACACCAATTAATCCAACAGTCATTGCATGTTCGAATGTTCGAAAGAACAGGAATGCCCCTACGATCATCAAAAACACACCGATGGTGATTCCGAATTTCCGGAATTCCTTTTTGTCACGATTAATTACTATCTGTTTTATTTCTTCGATCATATTTTTTCCCTGAAATCTTGCAAACTTGAAACCTTGCGAATGGCCAACGGCCTTCGCAATGGTTGTTTTTAGCCCTCCGAAAATCAACCATTGCGAAGGTTTTCAACCATTCGCAAGGTTTCCATGTTAATCCAACTCAAATTCAGTTACCTCTACGATTTCATGTTCCTCACCATTTTGTTCTTTCTTGTCCAGCAGAAAATTCCCCAGCACCAGGTAATCCATATTAGTGCGCATAAAACAATTAAAGGCATCCTCCGGTGTGCAGACAATGGGTTCCCCCCGCACATTGAATGAGGTATTGATCACTACCGGGCACCCGGTGAGATTTTGTACTTCTTTGATCATATCATAGTAATGGGGATTGTCCTTGCGGGATACAGTCTGTACTCGCGCGGAATAATCCACATGGGTCACGGCCGGAATGATTGACCGGGCGACTTTCAGTTTCTCCAGACCGGTTTTGGTATTATCAGCAGGTTTACGATGATCATCCTTCACATTGGCAACCAGCAACATGTAGGGGCTTTCCCGGTCTATCTCAAAATAATTTTCCACTTCATTAGCCAAAACGGTTGGCGCGAAGGGGCGAAAACTCTCGCGAAATTTAATTTTAAGATTCATAACCGACTGCATTTTTTCAGAGCGGGCATCTCCCAGTATAGAGCGATTTCCCAGAGCACGAGGGCCAAATTCCATTCTTCCTTTAAACCAGCCGACGACTTTTTGGTCAGCGATCAGTTTTGCGGCGCGTTTATTGATTTCTTCATCAGTTAATTTTTGATAAGCTATATTTTTCTCATCCAGAAAATTTTGAATTCCCTGATTGGTAAATTCCGGTCCCAGATAGGAGGCCTTTTGGCTGTCGTTAATTCCATCAGCTGTTCGTGAATTACCCAGATATTGATACCAGGCAAACAGGGCCGCTCCCAAAGCGCCGCCGGCATCTCCGGCTGCCGGTTGTATCCAGATGTTATCAAAAGGACTTTTCCGCAAAATTTTGCCATTCCCCACACAATTCAATGCAACTCCGCCGGCCAGTACCAGGTTTTTCATGCCAGTTACCTTGTGAACATGGTTCGCCATTTTCAGCATAATCTCTTCAGTCACTTCCTGGATAGACCGGGCGATGTCCATTTCCCGCTGTGTGATCTTACTCTCCGGTCTTCTCGGCGGGCCGCCAAAGAGTTTGGCGAATTTCCGGTTGGTCATTTTCAGACCGGCGCAATAACTAAAATACGTCATGTTCATTTTGAAAGAACCATCGGGTTTCAGGTCAATCAATTCTCGCTTGATCAGGTCCACATATTTCGGTTCGCCGTAAGGAGCCAGCCCCATGAGTTTGTATTCACCGGAATTAACCCGGAATCCGCAAAAATAGGTGAAAGCCGAATAGAGCAAGCCGATAGAATGGGGAAATTTTAGTTCACCGAGAATTTTCACCCTGTTATCTTTTCCGATACCGAAACCGGAAGTGGTCCATTCTCCCACCCCGTCCATAGTTAAAAAAGCGGCTTCCTGATAGGGTGAGGGAAAAAAGGCCGAAGCCGCGTGAGATTGATGATGTTCCGGAAATAGTATTTTACCTTTGTAATCCAATTCCGTGGCAATCAAATCCTTGATCCAGAGTTTCTGTTTGAGCCAGAGTGTCATGGCTTTGATGAAGGAGTGAATGGCAAATGGCGCATAGGTGAGATATGTATGCAGGAGCCGGTCAAATTTTTGGAAGGGCTTGTCATAAAAGGCGACGATATCCAGATCATGTGAGGAAATAACACCTTCAGCAAGGCAATAATCAATGGCATTTTTCGGAAACCTGAAATCATGTTTCTTACGGGTAAACCGTTCTTCCTGGGCGGCAGCGATGATCTCGCCATCAACCACCAAAGATGCGGCGCTGTCATGATAAAAGGCGGATATTCCTAAAATATTCATAGGTCTATATTAGCCACTGAGACACAAAGTTCACAGTAATATTTTATCTATTGATAAAACCAAGGATTAAAACTAAATGGAAAAGGACTCCGTTTAAATCTTTTTACAGATTCGATGCGGAGCCCTTATTCGTTGGAGGGGAGGGTATGGCACAATAAATTGTTATTCGATCGTTTTTTTTAAAATTATTCGAAAAGCTTTCACTCGCCACTCAGGAATAAACAACACCATCAATATGACAATTGGCAGGCCGGTAATCATTATTATCCTGCATATTCATTATCCCGGGCGGGATAATTACAATAATTTCAGGGATAAATTGCTATTTAACTGAGTTTTTGAGGGCAAATGTTGCTATCTGCAAGCGATTGCTAAGCGTGAGTTTTTCCAGAATATTGTGTACGTGACTTTTAACGGTATAAGTGGCGATATGGAGTGTCGATGCGATTTCTTTGTTGGTCATGCCTTTCGCAATCAGGTCCACCACTTGACGTTCCCGGGCAGTAAATTGAACAGAATCCGCCGGTATGTCTTTACCACTCTTGAGGGCTATATCAACAATCTGTGAAAAAAGTGAATTGGTTAAAATCGGCGGGAGCACATCTTTACCCTTTACGACGGTCTTTATCGTTTCGACCCAATCAGTAAAGGGGGCATTTTTTAGAATGAAACCGGAACCCCCGGCTTTGATAAATTCAATAACGTCAACATAATCGGGGATGATATCCATGGCGATGATCTTTACCGTCGGTAATGCCTCCTGAAGCAGTCCCATCAACTCCAGACTGTTGGCTTTTTCCAGCCCCAGGTCCAGCAGAACAACATCGGGTGCAAGCCCGATATTCTTTATCTTTTCTATCGCGTCACCATCTTCTGACCAGGCGGTAATCTCGAAATCATCATGATCGTTGAGCATGCCCGCGATTCCTTCACGCAGTAGGTTATTGTCTTCGATTAAAAGAATTTGAATTTTTTCCAATACTAATCTTTCCTTTTTAAAAAAATGCCAAAGATTTAATTGATTAAATTATTTAGTCTATTATATTATATTAACAGAAATAATTATAAAATGCAAGTACAACAAAAACGTAGACTGGGGGATTTCTGATAAAATGTCAAGTAAAACTCCATTTTTCTTAGAAATTCATTCATCCCCAATAAACTCGTTCCCACATTGCATTTTGGAGCACCCCTGCCCGAAGGTCCAAAACCATTCCCCAAATGCAATGTGAAAACCAGGATAAAAGAATTTATCTAATCCAGTCCTCAAGTGATAAACTTTCAAATCGATTATAATGTTTTGTATTTCCCGTTATTAATTTTGAGCATTTGGTAAGGGCGACTGAAGCAATTAAAATATCTGCATCAGGCAATAATATGTTTTTCCTATACAGGCTGCTTTTTATTTCGCCAAATTTATTTAATATCTCCGGGTCTGTGTTAATGATATCAATCGACAGTAAAAATTCTTCAACCGCATTTAAATTTTTATGGGTATATTTAGATTTTTCTGCACCATAATAGAGTTCCGCAATGGTCATAAATGAAGTGGCAACTCTTTCATCACAATCCATTCTTTTTTCTATTATTCTTTGATTGCCCCTCAATATTTCAATACAAACATCAGTATCCAATAGTATCATAAATCAAATTCTCTTCCCAATGTTCTATTTTCATAAATATCGTTTTTAATTTCTTCTGTAGTTCTGTCATCCTGCCAGCTATTGGATAATTTCTTCCAAATACTAATTTGAGACGTTTTACTGATATGGTCTTTGGTTTTAAATCTATTTTTTATTTCTTCCTGCATACCTTTTTCCAAAACCATCAATATTTCACTGTTCAAACTTCTTTTTTCCATCTCAGAAAGGGTTTTAATTTTTTTGATGACATCATCGGGTATATTTCTAATTGTTATATTCACTTGTCTATTCCTTATATTTGAAACTCAAAATATCTGATAGTTGCAATATAGTTACATTTTAGTTTATTTTCAATATTTTTCACTCCTCCATTTCACTCGTTCCTCAAATTTCACTCGTTCCCAAATTACATTTGGGAACGCATCCACCCGAAGCTTCGAAATTTTTCTGTGAATTAACTGCATTATTCATAAAAATATGAACAATGACCGCTTCGCACCGATAGGTTTCCTTTCGTCAAAAGCCGGATGTGCCAGCAGAAACTATCGGGGTTAACCTGATGATTATTCAGGTATAATTCCGGCGGGATACTAACAATAATCACTCCCGGACCACAGCGATCTTCCCTACCGCGCTCTCGCCCTCTTCCGTATAAACCATACAGAGGTAAACGCCGCTACTGACCAGTTTGCCATTCTGATCACGGCCGTCCCAGAATCCCTGGGTGCCGGTGATCTCCCCGGCCTTAGATTCTAATTTCCGCACAAAAGTGCCATCTAACGTCATAATTTTGATTTCACTGGCGGGCAGAAGCCCTTCAATGACTAGGTTTTTACCGGCAGGAATTCGAAAAGGCATGGGAAAGATATTCAATTCATCAAAGGATTCCCGTGTCACGGAAAACTGAGATTTTAAAACTGAAATACCTTTTGTCGTGGACATGACCACCAGTCCATCTTCCTCCAGAAAATCAATATCCAGCACTTCATTGGACAACAAGCCGGAATTATCAATAGTATATCCCTCGTAATTATTCAGCCATAAATTGTCCCAGGTGTATACCAAAACCCCGGAATTAGACGTTGTAAACCACTTGTTGTTCTGTCCGTCCACTTTCACCACATTTTCCTTTTGAAAAGAGATATTGGAATATTTGGGATTCTGATCGATCCGGGTAAAATAGCGGCCACTACTGAAATCGGCATTGACTTCCGCCTCCTGAATACCGGCTGCGGTGGTTAAAAATAACACACCGTTATGGTCGAAGGCCATATCATATATTTTATTGGAGCCGATGCCCTGCATGGTTGTGAGTTTATACCAGGTATCATCGGATTTATCATCCAGAGTATTATTATAATCCAATATCTGGATTCCCGCTTCTTCCTGCCCGATCCAGACACGGCCGTAATCATCAAAAGCAATGCAAGTGGGATAATAATCGAGTTTATAGTCAGATTCCGGAACACTGAAATGGGTCCAGGTATCATCGTTTTTAATCACCGCAATGACATTATCATTGTCAGCATATTGATTGCATATCCAGATATTTTCCCGCTCATCCAGTGCCATTCTGCCAATTCCAAAAAAATGATCGCTTCCGCCGTGGCCTTCCGACGTGGCAAGATAGCCATTGGTGGTATCAAAGAGTGTATAATCCTGTAAATTATCAGGATCAAATTTCACCAGGGCACCTTTTCGGCCATGTTCAATATTAGCGCCATATAATGAAGCAAACAGATAACCGTCCGATCTCTCAATAAGGGAATATATTCTGCCGGTTGGTGCAAAATGTATGGTATCCGCCGCAAAATAATTCCAGTCAAAATCAGTATTAAACCTATTTTCCCTGTCATTATTCCGGACAATATTTTTCCAGCCCTGATTATGAAGAATTGAAAAACCGAATTTTGAGCCGGTGACAATCCGACTGTCAGACAGCACACAAACGGCCGTATTGGTATTGCTTAGTGAAGTATTGGGAATATATCCCGTTGATTTACTATCATCAATCAGGTATAGCCCGTTTTTTTGCGGACGGCCGATAATCACGTCAGCTGTTTGCAGGGACTGCATCAATACTTCCGTGGCTACCTGATCATGATTACCCTCTGAATCCACATTATATAATCCACCCTTTGTCACGGCAAACAATTTTCCCTCATCCACCTGAAGATGATTGATATCGCCGGATAGGTTTTCCAAAAACAATTCAGCCTGGTTCCCGTCATAAGCATAAATATCATTGTCAACGCCAAACAGCAAATTATCATCAAATTCAACAACATTGGTAATATTGATGTCTGAATAAACCAGTTTCCAACTGTCGGGATTTTTCAGATCAGCCATTGACAGGTCGGCACACATCAAATTGGTGGAAGTGGTAATATAGATTTGACCACCGGCAATACTGAGGGCTTCAATTTTTTCAAAGGTATGGGGAAAATTAAAATAGAAATCTTTGTATGCATAATTTCGGTTGGTATCGAATTCCAGCAGGCCCCAGTCCGTATTGATCTGGCAAACCACAAACATTCGATTTTCCGAATAGGCAAAATCAGTAACAGCGGTCAGTTCCTGGTTCCAGGTGCTGCTGTTAAATACCTTTATCACAGTGTTTTTTTCAGGATCAAAAATATTGATTTCGCCAACCGGTGAACCGGAGCCCACCCAAAAATTCCCCCTGCCATCTTTGCCAATGGCTTCCAGGTTAATTCTTGAAAGGCCGCTTTCGGCGGAAAAGGTTTGAAACTGTTTGCCAGCGGGATCAAAAAGCACGATTCCCCCGCCGGAAGCAAAATAAACCAATCCATCATTTTCAGCCATGTCCGTAAAATTCAGTGTGGAAGTATAATGTTTCCATTCATTGACACGGCTCTGGCCAACAAGGATTTGTATCATAATTAAAACTACAAAAATGACAGGAATTGATTTTTTTACCATAACAGGGGCGGCCCTTTCGATAATTACTTGATTTGTTTGTGCAAATTCATCATTTCTACAGCAGTTAACGCGGCATCCCAGCCTTTGTTTCCGGCTTTTGTTCCCGCGCGTTCCAGGGCCTGTTCTATGGAGTCTGTTGTCAGTACACCAAAAACAACAGGAATATCCGCTTGCATGGCCACCTGGGCAATCCCTTTTGTGGCTTCATTGGCCACCATGTCAAAATGCGGCGTGGCCCCGCGAATGACCGCGCCAATACAGATAATGCCGTCGTATTTCCCGGTAGCGGCGATTTTCTTTGCAACGGCCGGTAATTCAAAAGCGCCCGGCACCCAAAAGATATCAATATCATCTTCAGCCGCGCCATGACGTTTCAAACAGTCGATCGCGCCGCCTTTGAGTTCTTTGGTTACCAGATCATTGAATCTTGATGTTACGATAGCAACTTTACTACCGTCAGCTATTAATTGTCCTTCATATACTTTACCCATAATTTATTCCTTTCCTTGCTCATTTTTATCATCTTCCAAAATCATATGCCCCATTTTATCCCGCTTGGTTTGCAGGTAATATTTATTTTTTTCAGTAGCGGGAATTTCTATGGAAACCCGTTCGGTAATTTCTATACCATAGCCTTCCAGTCCCACAATTTTTTGGGGGTTATTGGTCATCAGCCGCATTTTATGGATGCCGAGGTCTGATAATATTTGCGCTCCCATGCCGTAATCCCGCAAGTCCGCCGGAAAACCCAGTTTGACATTGGCTTCCACAGTATCATAACCTTCATCCTGTAGTTTATAGGCGTGGAGTTTATGTTTAAGTCCGATGCCGCGGCCTTCCTGCCGAAGGTAAAGCACCACGCCCTTGCCCTCCCTTTCGATCATTTCCATGGCCCGGTGCAGCTGGTCGCCGCAATCACAGCGGTGGGAGCCCAGCACATCCCCGGTAAAACATTCGGAATGAACACGCACAAGGACGGATTCTTCTTTTGTCCATTTTCCTTTGGTCAATGCCAGATGTTCATCGCCGGTCAGGTCATCGACATACAATTTCAATCCAAAATTTCCATACTCCGTGGGAATATTGGCGTCACTGGCGCGGTGAATGAATTTTTCCGTGCGGCGCCGGTATTTGATCAGGTCTTCAATAGTGATCAGTTTAATGTCAAATTGCTCGGCAATCTCAAATAAACGATCCCGCTTCGCCATGGTTCCGTCTTCATCCATTACCTCGCAAAGAACAGCCACCGGTTTGTATCCCGCCAGCCGCGACAGGTCGATAGCCGCTTCCGTATGTCCGGTACGGCGCAAAACCCCACCTTTCTTGGCAACCAACGGAAAAATATGGCCTGGTTTTCCAAAATCTTCCGGTTTTGCATTATCATCGGCAAGGGCCCTGATTGTAGCATCCCGGTCAAAAGCAGAAATACCAGTGGTAGTGCCTATTTTGTAATCCACACTAACAGTAAAAGCGGTTGATAAGTGGGAAGTATTTTTCTCCACCATCATGTTGAGATTAAGCTCGTCAGCCCGTTCTTCAGTGACAGCCACACAGACCAGGCCGCGGCCTTCCTTGACAATAAAATTGACATTTTCCGGAGAAGATAATTCCGCCGGAAAAATAAAATCTCCTTCATTCTCGCGATCTTCATCATCCACAACCAAGACCATTTTCCCGTTTTTAAGGTCATCAATTGCTTCTTTAATTGTGTTAAATCTCATCTCTTCCTCTATGGTTTATAGCCCCAGGTTTTCATTTTTTGTGTGATGTCCGGGCTATCCTGATTGTTAAAAAAATTCTCAACATACTTGGCAAAAATATCCACTTCAATGTTCACCGGATCACCAATTCTTTTCCGGCTCAAACTTGTATCTGCAAAAGTGATCGGTATAACGGCGATGGTGATCGAGTCTGCATGTTTTTCCGCCACTGTCAGGCTGATACCACTGATGGCAATTGATCCTTTCGCAACGATATATTTCATTAATTTTGCAGGAATTACAATCTCGATTTCCGCGGAATTCTGAAATTTCCGCACCTGTTTGATCTTTCCCGTACCATCCGCATGGCCCTGGACAATGTGGCCGCCGAATCGTCCGCCGGCTGACATGGCGCGTTCCAGATTGACAACGCTGCCGGTTTGCAATTTGCCGAGAGTGCTTTTTCGCAAGCTTTCATGGACCGCCTGGACGCGAAAATAATTGTTCGAAAAATCAGTCACACTGAGGCAAACCCCGTCAATGCTGATGCTGTCGCCCTTTTGCACATTTTCCAAAACTTTTTCAGCGGAAATTTCCAGTTCCTTACCATCTTTATTAGTATGAATGCTTTTTATTTTGCCAACTTCTTCGATCAATCCGGTAAACATTATTTTAACCGTCCTCTCAATAGAATATCAGGCCCCATTTTTTCCGGTTCATCCCATTCCAGTTCAATGGCTTCATCCAAAGTTTTCATCATGCCACTGAATCCAAAGACACCTTCCCCAAGGATCTTGGGCGCGATAAAAAGTTGCAATTCATCAACCAGCCCGCTATTCACCAGGGAACCGGCCAATTGTCCGCCGCCTTCGCAATAGATGGAAGTAATTCCCTGATCCGCTAATTTTTCCAGGGCCTTCTCCAAATCTACCCACCCAAATTCATCAGCCTGGGTCTGGAGGACCTGCAATTTCCGTTTTTCCAATTCCTTTTTCTTTTTTTCCCGGCCTTCAACTGAGGTAACCAGAATGGTGCGGTTGCGGTATTTATCATTGACTACTTTTAATTTATAGGGAATACTCAGGGTTTCATCAATGATAATACGATGGGGAATATATCCGGTCAGGTCCATGGGTAGCAGGGATGGATCATCTTTGACTGCTGTGCCTGATCCCACCATGATAGCATCAAACATTTTACGCTGCCGGTGAACAAAATTGCGGGCATCCGCCGATGTAATCCATTTGCTTTTACCCTGGGAATCAGCGACATAACCGTCAGTAGTAAGGGCCAGTTTCAAACTGATCCAGGGTCTATTTTGCTGAATATGTTTGAAAAAGCCACGGTTTAGTTGTTCCGACTCTTTTTCCAGTACGCCGGTCACCACTTCGATTCCGGCATCTCGTAATTTCCGGACACCAGTGCCATTGACTTTGGGGTTTGGATCCAGGCAGCCAACCACAACTTTCTTGATGCCGGCGTTGATAATGGCTTCTGTACAGGGTGGTGTTTTGCCATAAAAGGTGCAGGGTTCAAGATTAACATAAATAGTAGAATCCTTAGCATTGTCTCCGGCTTTTTTGATAGCCAGAGCCTCGGCGTGGAGTTTCCCGTATTTTTCGTGGTAGGCTTCACTGACGATGTGACCCTCTTTGATTATCACAGAACCAACCATTGGGTTAGGGCTGGTATAGCCTCTTCCCTGTTGGGCCAGTTTCAAAACTTTATGCATCAGTTTCTGATCATTAGACATAAAAAAATCCCGAATTTTCTTCGGGACAACCTGACATTATCAATCTTCTCTCATCCGGATTTTTACCGTCGGTACCTGATTTCCACAGGATCAGTCCGGCAGCTGCCGGATTCGCGGACTTTGACCGCCGATTGGGAATCTCACCCAGTCCCGAAGATTGGTGTCAATTTAATACCAATAATCAGTTTTTGCAAGAATTGAAAATGATTGACAACAAAATGTTCTTTTGCTTTGTCCTCATAAAACAGTAAATTTTTAATTCTTAAATAACAGGACTATTTTGATACTTAAAACCATACCGCCTTCACAGCACCTGACTCCCTATATCAAAGAATTCTGGTGGCTGGAAAATGATCAGTACGACCACAGGGAACTCGTCTATCCCACAGCGGAGTTGCAAATTTTATTTCATTACCGCAAGCCCTTTCGTAAACCAAACCAGTCAGGCATCCTGGAAGCCCAACCGCAAATGGCGGTTTGCGGCCAAAATTTAATGTCGGGAGAAGTGATCTCGGAGAAAGGTTCCGGTGTTATCGGCGTTGTTTTCCATACTTACAGCGCCCATCCCTTTTTACATTTGCCCGTCGACAAACTGACAAATCTTGAAGTAGAAGTAGCGGATATTTACAAAGATTGGAAAACTCATGAAAACCGGTTTATGGATTACAATTCGCAGGTTGACAGAATCAAACTGATCGAAAAATTTCTGTCCGGTAAACTGGAAATCAAAAATCCCGTCCATTTTAATATTATCCGCGAGAGCATTTTCGAACTGAAGCAACACGGTGGCCGGTATTCTGTCCGGGAATTAGCCAAAAAATATTTCCTAAGTGAACGAAGTTTCGAACGGCTATACAAAAAACATGTTGGTATCAGCGCCAAAAAAACCGCTGATATTTTCCGGTT
Source organism: uncultured bacterium (assembly GCA_964498725.1). Lineage (GTDB taxonomy): Bacteria > Fidelibacterota > UBA2242 > UBA2242 > JAFGTP01 > JAFGTP01. The sequence goes on from CAZCHS010000077.1 coordinate 14,069, forward strand.
CAACCAGTCTGTCACTTTGTTGACAAAAGAGCATTCCGTAACCGAGATCAGTTATTTATCAGGGTTTTATGACCAGGCCCATTTTATTAAAAATTTCAAACAGTTTATGGGCATGACCCCAAAACAGTACCGGAAATTGATTTAAAAAATGGCTCTGTGTGGTATATAGTAGGTAAAAAAACTACTTGATTTTTTATACTGTTAAACTCTTTCAGAGTTTTAATAATGTTTGTTTTTACCGTGGGTTAACACCCACGGTTATTTTTGTTTAATCCCTCCGGGATTATCCTGCATTATTCTTAAAAATATGAACAATGTCCGCTTCGTGCCGATACGTTTCCTTAGAAACTATCTGGATTATCCTGAATATCATTCTATGAATTTTCCAAAATGTTTTCTTGTTGTTTGATTTGTAAACTTTTAATTTTATTCGCTTTGCTTGAATAATTTGAAAATTCATGAATAATTCAGGTTATATAAAATTTTCTAAATCTTAAAATTGACAGGTATGCCTGTTCTTCTGGCATTATAAAAATTATCTTAAATAATGATAAATACCTGATATAATCCATCAATTCCAAAAAATTGTCGGATTTTTACAATTTTTGAATATGTTTCCGGTTTTATATTTGCTCCAAAATAACCAAGGAGTAACAATGTCTCAAAAATTAAAACAAAAAGCCACTAATTACCTGGAACATCTGTGCAACACCATCACCGACAGGTCTGTGGGAAGTTACGGAAATCGCAAAGCGAGCAATTTTGTAGTTAATACCTTCAAATCTCTGGGCTGGAATACAGAGATGCCGGGTTTTGAGGTTATGGACTGGCAGTCCAATGGCGCCCGGTTGACGTGCAAAGGACAATCATTTATAGTTCATCCCGGCCCCTATTCCCGTGGCTGTGATCTAAAAGGGAAACTGATGTCAGCCAAAACCCTTCAGGAACTGGAAGCCATCAACGCCAAAGATTCCGTGTTGCTTATTCATGGAGAGATTGCCAAAGAACAGTTAATGCCTAAAAATTTTGTTTTTTATAATCCCGAGGAACACCGGCATTTAGTCTATTTGCTGGAAAACAGCCGGGCCGCCGCCATCATCTCCGCCACCGGCCGCAATGCCGCGCTTGCCGGCGGTGTATATCCATTCCCTCTGATTGAAGACGGTGATTTTGATATTCCCAATCTCTACATGACAGAAGAAGAAGGCAAAGCCTTGCTCAACCATATTGGTGAAACAATAGCACTGAAATCCGATTGTGAAAGAACACCTGCAAAAGCTTATAATCCTATTGGAAGAATTGGCAATAATTCAGCTCAAAAAATCGTCATCACTGCCCATATTGACGCGAAAAAGGGCAGCCCCGGCGCCATTGATAATGCCACCGGTGTAACCGTTCTCCTACTGTTGGCGGAATTATTAAAGAATTACAATGGCCCTTATCAAATCGAGTTAGTGCCGTTTAATGGCGAAGATTATTATGCTGTCCCCGGACAAATGAATTACATAAACAGTAAACAAGGTGACTTTTCTGACATTGCCCTGAATATCAATATCGACGGCGCCGCTTACCTGAAAGGGCCCTCGGCATTTTCCTTTTACCAACTCCCGAAGGCAATAAAAACAAAAATGCAGGGGATCATTAGAAACAGACCGGATATTGTCGAAGGAACGCCCTGGGTTCAGGGTGATCATTCAATTTTTGTACAGTTTGGTTGTCCGGCCATCGCAGTATCATCGCAATGGTTCATTGATAATATTGAAACCCAAACCATTACCCATACGGAAAAGGATAATCTTTCCATTGTGAATGCAGAAAAAGTGGTTCAAATTGCCGGGACAATTGCAGACTTAATTAACCAACTTTAGTAGCTAATGTATTGTTCAGGCCGGGATGCGGAAAATAGTATACCCGCCCTATTTGATGCAATAGGGCTTACCGGAAAATAAATCCCGTTTTTCAACAATGGCATTATATGAAACCAATTCAATATTATCCATTTCAAACAACTCATCAATTTTGTCATTTAACTCTTCCTCATTGTGAAAATTATATTCAGCCTGAAACAATCCCAGCGCCGGTATCTGGCCCACTAATTCCCCGCCGGAATTGATAATGGTCATCTCCGCGCTCTCCGGGTCAATCTCTTCACTAAACCGTATCACAACCTGATTTCCGACAACTTTCAAACCAGACTCAACCCGGATAACCTTCTCTTGATCATAGGCTTTGGTATAAACATCCTCATATTCTTCCTTCACTGGATTTTTAGTGTCTTTCGAGCAGGAGGAAAACAGAATAAAGGAAAGAATCAATATCATTGTAAACAAATAAGATATTCTTGCTTTTCTGATAAATAATTTACTCAACATGGTTTCGCCTCGTAATATATTAATATAATAGTACGAAATATTACTACCATTATCAATCTTAATCTGGTATCTGCCATTGATAATAATTGACTTAAGATTGAAGTGAGAGAGTGGTTTTTCTTAAGTCGAACTCCACGTTAAACTTGTCTGATTACGAAATTGATGACAAACCATTCGAGTAACTACTCAGTTATCTTGCTCCTGTAGAGGATAATTCCTATTATCCGATTTATTAAATAATTGATATGATATGATCCAGATATAAAATCAAGAAAATTGTCAT
>CAZCHS010000078.1:0-16517 GCA_964498725.1 uncultured bacterium
TTAGTAAAAAAACCAGGATATGCATAACTAACTGTAATACTATCAGAAAAAAATGAATTCCCTACATGAGATTGGGAAGGGCAAAACCCAGAAGCATTCACTATGCCTTTTATTTGAACCGGTTGTATAGCCCAAATACTGTTAATAGTTATAAAAAATGCAATCGATATTAGTTTAATTTTTCTCATACTAGTATCCTTATTTAACAAATCCAATATAACTATAAATTAGAGCCTTTACTTTATCTGAGTATTCTTTATTTAAGTGATTTAAAAATATTAATTTTTCTTCTTCGTATGGATAAGTAAAATGAATACTCTTAATTGTTTCTAATCTAACAGATTCAGAATCAGAATATAACAAACTTGATATTTTATCTTTATTTAACATTTTTTTATTTTTTTCATTATCTTGAATTAAACGTATTCCTCTAAGGAATATTATTGTTTCATCATCATTTTTTGAAGAAGAAAATTTCTCTAAAATATCCACATTATTTTGTACAATTGTTGAAAGTAACAACTCTTTTTGAAAATTATATGTAGAATCTTTTTCTGGAAATTTATTAAAAATACATTTTAATATTTCATTATCATGAAATTGACTTAAAGATAATGCGATTATATCAGAGTTTTCATTTTTTCCGAATAAACTAGTTAAGTATTCTTTTGCAATTTCTGAATTTGAATAACCCAATGTAATAATCAGAGATTTTGAATAAGTTAATTTTATGTTATCATCAATATTTTTTACTAATAATTCTGCCCAATAATCATCTTCATCAGAAGAAAGATTGTTTAATAATAACCTCCTAACAGATTTTGCCGCACCATTTTTCACTGCATAATTTTTGTTATTAATTAATTCTGACAATATCGTTTTATTTGTCTTATAATCAGTATACCGTGCTGTGTTTTGAGCGGCATATTCTCTTAATTCATCTGATAAAACATTATTTTTTGCAATATCATAAGTAACAGCATTGAAATTTTGTATTTCTTTTAAATTATTTCGTTTAATAACAATTTTTTGGATCAATTCTATTGTTGCAATTCTAAAACCATCAGAATTATCATTTTTAGATATTTCATTTATCAGACCAGCTGTATATGAAATACTCTCCAATCGAGATTCCGTAATTCCTATTAGATGTACAACGGTGTGATAATCCATATCATTTGTAATCTTTCCTAAGGCAATGGGTAGCTGAATATCATCAAAAGATTTAAAATAATTCTCTATTAGGTTATATATTTCATCATCACTTTTTGTAGTTGTTAATAAATTATGAAAATCTTTCTTATAATCTATTTCTTGACCATTTAATAAAATACAAGAAGTTAAAAAAACAAAAATTACTATTTTTTTTAAATATTTAAGCATATTTTTTTCCTTTGTTATTTTTTAATTATTAATATCTACTTTTTTTATTAATTCATGATGTATTAATACTAATCATATCACCTCCTTGTGAAATTAGTTTCATTAACTCTAACATAAGATTAGGTGTACTAATGGAAATTGTAAAGGTTGCTCTCCATGACTACCTAATCTATGTTGCTTATTTATTGTTAATTGTTTGTTATTATTGAAGTTAATCATCTTTTCTCCTTGTTTATAGACTTGTATATGTTGCTCATATTGGCAACCTAAACTAGAAATCGGCAGGGCTTCTTACACCCTTTCCACCTTGGTTAATCACATGAGTATAAATCATAGTAGTCTCCACATTTTTATGTCCTAATAATTCTTGTATTGTTCGTATATCATAACCTGATTCAAGAAGATGAGTTGCAAAAGAATGCCTAAAAGTATGACAACTTGCATGTTTGGTTATACCCGCATCTCTAATTGCTTGCTTAACTGCCTTTTGAATAACAGTATCATACAAATGGTGTCTTCTTTCAATTCCAGATCTTGGATCAGTTGATATTTTTGTAGCCGGAAAAACATATTGCCATTTCCATTCTGATTTTGCATTTGGATACTTTCTCTCTATTGCATAAGGTAGATATACTGTTCCAAAACCATTTTTCAAATCTTCTTTATGTGTTGCTTTTACTTTATTCAAATGTTCTTTTAATGGTTGTACTATTTTTTGCGGTAGCATTGTAGAACGATCTTTTTCCCCTTTTGAATCTCTAACTCTTATTTGATTATATCCAAAATCAATATCTTTGACTCTTAGCTCCAAGCTTTCGGAAAGCCTCAAACCAGAACCATATAATAGCATTCCAACTAACCAATGAGTGCCTTTCAATTTGTTTAAAACTTCAATTGCTTCACTTTTTGTGAAAACCACTGGAAGTCTTTTCGGTTTTTTTGACCAATAAATTGAAATAGTATTATCTAATTCTTTGTTCAATAAATTCTTATACAAAAAAACTATTGCACATAGAGCTTGATTTTGGGTTGATGCGGAGACTTTTTCATTTTTTGCTAGATGAGTAATAAACTCACCAATTTCTTTTTCTCCCATTTCAATAGGATGCCTTTTGTTATGAAAAAAGATAAACCTTTTTATCCAATTAATGTAAGATTCTTCGGTTCTTAAGCTATAATGCTTAACCCGAATAATTTGTCTTACTTGGTCTAATAATCTAGGTTTATTCTCTGTCATATAATCAAAATCCTCTTACTTCTCAAAAATCTTACCGATAACTCAGTATACACGAATATCGCATATAAAAAATTAAATACGCTAGCGCAATACCTTACAATTCCTGAGTTATACCGTAATAAAATCGCCTTTCATATAAATTTCGTAATACCATCAACAAATTATCGGATACCACTTATTAAAATCAAGGAAAACTTTTTTTAAATCAGCTTTTGACTGATATTTCATCAGAAAATTGACAGGTTCTCATGAAACCCTTACTTTAAAAGTAATGATCAAAAGAGAACAAAATAGCAAATTTCTGAAAATACAATTCGTAATTATTATTGTCTGTGTCTCATTTTTAACATTTTGTAAAACTGAGGAAAAATCAGGCGACACGGCCTACGGTTCAACCTTTCCGGAACAAAGAAAACAGATGGTTGAAGAGCAGATAAAAAAACGCGGCATTAAAGACCCGAAAATACTTGCAGCCTTTCGCAAAGTCCCGCGCCATCACTTTGTGCCGGACCATCTGCAACACCTGGCCTACAAAGACCGCCCCCTGCCCATCGGTGACGGCCAGACCATTTCCCAGCCCTATATTGTCGCCTATATGACAGCCATTTTAGATGTATCCGAAACAGATAAAGTATTGGAAATTGGCACCGGCTCCGGATACCAGGCGGCCATATTAGCCGAATTATGCGACAGCGTCTTTACCATGGAGATTAACCAAAAGTTGGGCGCCAGGGCAAAAAAATTACTGCGGAAAATGGACTATAACACAATTCAGGTAAAAATCGGTGACGGGTACCAGGGGTGGCCGGAATATGCCCCCTTTGATGCGATTATTGTCACATGTTCACCCTCGGAAATACCGGAACCCCTCAAAAATCAGTTAGCCGAAGGTGGCAGAATTATTATCCCCGTTGGCCGCTCCTCTTACCAATACCTGGTCTATTTAACCAAAATCAATAACCAAATTAAAGAGAAAAAAGTCTTGCCGGTGATGTTTGTGCCGATGGTGGATTCCACTGGGTCAAAGTATTAGTTTTTATTATAAAAACGCCTGAACAATAAATATCCATAAACGGAAACATTTATAACAATAACAATCACTCCCAGTACAATCTGCACCGTGCGGCTCATTCCGGCCGGATAAATAACAGGCAGCAGATATTCCTCGATAAAGCCGCCGGTCAGACCGGCATCACCGGCCGATCGTCTGAAATAATTCTCCAGTGGTGTCAGCGGGCAATACCAGCCGGCAAATTCAATTAAAGCGCCCCATATTGCGCAGGGAATATGCAGCCAGATGATTTTGGGCCACCGAACAGCCAGAAATCCACCGCCAATGACGAACAATATGAACGTAAAATGAAGCACGACAACAATGTCAGCGGCAATCCTGTAGTCCATTTGCGCTCCTGCTAAGTGTCATAAAAAACCCTGACATTTATCAGGGCTTGTTATTTATTTATTGTCTTTATTCACCACTTTAATATGCAATTCTTCCAATTGCTTGTTCGAAATACCGGACGGCGCTTCATCCATCAGTGATGATGCGGAAGTGGTTTTCGGAAAAGCGATCACGTCACGAATATTATCCGTGCCGGCCAGCAGCATCACCAGTCTGTCAAATCCCAGCGCAATACCGCCATGAGGCGGCGTGCCGTAAGACAAAGCATCCAGCAAAAACCCAAACTTTTCACGGGCGGTTTTTTCATCAATATCCAGGGCATTGAACATTTTCATCTGCATATCATTGTCATGAATACGGATCGATCCGCCACCCACTTCATAACCATTGATCACGATGTCGTAAGCGCGGGCTGTGGCTTTTTCCGGAGAAGTCTCCAGCAGGTCCTTATCTTCCGGTCTGACAGCAGTAAAAGGATGGTGAGTGGCAAAATAGCGCTGCTCTTCATCGTCCCACTCAAATAGAGGAAAATCTGTGATCCAGGTGGTTTTATAAAGATTTTCAGGAATCAGCTCCAGGGCTTTTGCCACATTTAATCTGACGGCGCCGAGGGTTTTGTAGGTCACATGAGTATCATCGGCCACAAAGAAAATAATATCGCCGGTTTTGGCATCAAATTCATCAATCAATTGCTCTTTGATAGGATTGATAAATTTAGCAATCCCTTTATCAAAGCCATTTTCTGTAACTTTTGCATAGGCCAATCCTTTGGCGCCATATTTCTTAGCAAAATCGGTTAGCAGATCAATTTGTTTGCGGGAATAAAAATCAGCGCCGGGTACGCATATACCGGCAACTTTTCCGCCATTCTTTACAACGGATGTAAAGACCTTGAAATCGCAGTCTTTCACAATATCATTGATCGTGTGAATTTTATATTCGAAGCGCAGGTCCGGCTTGTCAGACCCATATTTAGTAATGGCTTCCTGGTAAGTCATGCGGGGAAATTTTTCCGGCAAGTCCACATCGATCACATTTTTAAACACTTTACGCAGCATTTTTTCAGTATGGCAAAAAATATCTTCTTCATCGATAAAGGACATTTCCACATCGATCTGAGTAAATTCCGGTTGCCGGTCCGCCCGCAGGTCTTCATCGCGGAAGCATTTGACGATCTGAAAATAGCGGTCAAACCCGGAGATCATCAGCAACTGTTTGTAGGTTTGCGGTGACTGGGGCAGCGCGTAAAATTTACCTTCATGAATGCGGCTGGGCACGACAAAATCCCGGGCCCCTTCCGGTGTGGATTTCATCAGTACCGGCGTTTCGATTTCATAAAAATTGTTTTCTGTGTAATAATCACGAACTACCTGGGCCGCCTGATGCCGGATTGCCAAGGTTTTTTGTAATTCTTTGGTGCGTAATTCCAGGTATCTGTATTTTAAACGGGTTTCTTCATAGGCTGATTCCCGGTCAGCGACCATAAAAGGCAAAGCGGCAGATTTATTGAGCAGTTCCAGATCACTGGCCAAAACTTCGATAGCGCCGGTTTCCATTTCTTTATTTTGCATATCGCCGGGACGGGTGCGAACACGGCCTTTGACGGCGATAACATCTTCATAACTTAATTTTTTTGAAAGATTGATAATATCTTCACTGTTTTCCTCAGGGTCAAAAACGATCTGAGTAATACCATAACGGTCGCGCAGATCAATAAAAATCAGTCCGCCCAGATTCCGGCGGCGATTCACCCACCCGTTTAGTACAACCTCCTGCTGATCATTTTCGGCGCGTAATTCGCCGCAAGTTACGGTTCTTTTCAACATAAATAAATATCCTTATATTTTATTCTTCTATTTCTCCGGCTTTTTTCAAAGCGTATTTCGTCAGGATTGGCCCAATTAATTCAAAAAAGATACAGGTCACTGTAATGGTAGTCAGAATAATCGCACCCATCTGATCGCCGGTTGTAAATCCGGTTGACTGATCAACAACCTGTCCCAGGCCATGAAAATCTTTTTTAACAATTAAAGAAAGACCGATGGCTACTCCGGCCTGGGATAAAATTCCCAATCCCAGGTATTTTTTAATATTTTTTTCTGATTTTCCCAATTCAGCCCCAAGCCTGGAACCACCAACCAAGCCAATTGTCCTGGCAAAAGCATAAACAACTCCTATTAATCCCAAACTCTTCAAGGCATTAATATGAAGATTAGAGCCGGCTAATGTAAAAAACATTATGAACAGCAATGGCATAAAGACCGGTAAATTCTCATTGATTTTATGGACCAGTGAATGCCGCTGTGTATTTACAATAATCAAGCCTGTCACCATATTGGTAAAAATAATTGATAAATGGAATATTTTGCACAATCCGGCGGTAATAAAAATAAACCCAATGATCATGATTAAAATATCACTGACATTCTTGAGCCGGGCGGCAATAAAGGAAAAAATTGTGGCAATCAGGGCGCCAAATAAAATACTGAACAGAATTTCCCGTACAGGATGCCAGAGCATCATCCAAAAATGCCCGGATACATCGCCGGTTTCGGCCAGCAGCATATTTTTGACAATTGCTGCCGCAAACCCGAAAATGATGATCCCCAGTCCATCATCGAAACCAACAACAGTATAGAGCGCTTTGGTCAGGGACCCTTTGGCTTTGTATTCCTGTATGACAGCGACGGTTCCCGCCGGCGCACTGGCAGGCGCGATGGCGCCAAAAATAATAGCCAGGGCTATATTTCCCGTCAGCAGATAGATACCTAAAAAAACAACCAGAAAAGCGGCAAAGGATTCCAGCAAAATAATGTAGATCATTCCACGGCCGAATTTCTTTAATGTGGAAAATTTTAATTCCAGGCCAATACTGAAAGCGACAAAACTAAGGGCAATATCTGTAATAAAACCCAGTTGTTGCTGTAAATTTTCCGATATAAAGTTAAATAAAGAAGGGCCGATAAGCACGCCAAATACCATGTAGCCGATAATGGTTGGGAGTTTGATAAATTTCATGTTTTTGCCGAGAAGGTGCCCCAGAATAATAATGCTTCCCAGCAGTAATAGAACGGGTAAATCTAAATGTTCCATAATAAATCCTAAACTTCTAAACTGCCGTTAACATAAAAAGTATTCTGAACCACCATCAAAATACCGGGCTGATTATCATTATCATCGATCAGACTGTTTATTTTACGAATAATTTCATTGGAAATGGACTTTTTAGCTACAGCGGTAATAACCATGTGATATCCTTTGGTGCCGTCGCTCCAGAGATTTGTGAACAAGGGTTGGTTATAAAGATATTTACCGGCATTTTCACCCACCAGGACGGAAACGGAACAATCCGGAACTTCTGCTAAAATATTCAGTATCTCTTCTGTATATTCTTCGTGTTGAATGGTGATTGTAAACAAATTGTATTCTTTGTCTTCTTTGACTGTTTTGTCAATGTATATTTGCCGGTAAAAATTATCCAATAAAATAGTTACGGAATTTGAACTCAATAATTCTTTGACATTGTTTTCATCTTTCAGGGAATTTGAAATTCTGGATAAAACCCGAACATGTTCAGTGCGTTTATCTTCCGGAAGTATTATGAAAACCAGCAATTTAACAGGTTTTTTGTCCATAGAGGCAAATTCCACCCCCTGGGGTAATGTGACGATTCCGATGACAAACTCATCAATCCCTTCAACAGCACAATGGGGAATGGCTATTCCCTTCCCAAACCCGGTGGAACTGAGTTTTTCCCGGGTCATCATTTTTTCAAATATTTCTTTTTCAGAAATTTTTTTCAGCACTTTACAGCGCTTGGCAATTGATGCGATCAGGCGGATGGTTTCTTCTTTGTCCGTCACCACCGCATTGAGTTCGACGCATTCCTCGCGAATGTAATTTTTTATATCCATATCACACTTTCAATTATTAAATGTTTCAATAAAAATGAGGCTGTCTCAAAATTATCATAATAATTCACGAAAATATATAAAATATTTAAAATGATTCCAATTTTGCGACAGCCTCTGTCGATAACTTTTTATAAAATATTCAAAAAACAGCCGGATGATGATTACTTGGAAACAGGCTCCTTTTTACCACTCATGTCACAGCGGCCTTCAAATTTTGCGCCTTCCTTGATCACAAGGTTCGGTGTTGCAATATCTCCGGTAAGCAGAGATTTTTCACCCAAAATAACTTTTGCTTTGGCTAAGACATTGCCGGTGACTTTGCCGCCTAACTGTATGATGTCGGCGTCCATTTCACCTTCTATAGTAGAGCCGGGAGAGACATTGATGCTGCCACTGGCTTTTATGTTACCCACAATCTTACCATAAACGATTATATTACCTTTAAGATTAAGATTACCTTCAATAGTTGTTTCTTCGCCGATCAAAGTATCGATAGAATTCGCCTTTATTGATGACGCGCCTGGTTTAAAATCATTTGTCTTTTTTTTCATCATGATTTTCCTTTTTATCTATTGTAATTATCTGTTGAGATATCTGCTTTTTTGTAAGCATAGATCAAATTCACCGGATTGAGAGGCAAGCCGTTTTTCCAGATTTCAAAATGTAAATGGGGGCCGTCACTAATTCCGGTATTCCCCACAAAACCGATTAATTCGCCACGCTCGACCCGTTGGTGGGCATGAACGGTATTACGCTGATTATGTCCGTAAATGCTGAAATAGCCATCGGAATGGTAAATGATAACAGTGTTACCAAGATGATTGACCCAATTTGAAAAGATCACGATACCGGCGGCAGCGGCTTTGATCGGATCACCTTCAGGTGCCGCCACATCCACGCCATAATGATTATCTTCCACAAAAATGGAATTTTCAATAAATCCCTGGGTAACATAACCATCTACAGGTGGAAAAGCCGGAATATTGTCAATATAGCTGATATTTACGTTTTGGTCTTTTTCCAGATCTACCAATCTATCCATTTCTCTATTTTGCGTGGTGTCCCATTCGGTCACAGCGAGATCGGTACCGAGTACTGAACGAATATATTTATCCATATCTATTATGCGATTGTAATCACTGATGATCTTGGTCAATTTTAAGCGTTCCTGGATCAGTTGCTGGTATTCGGCATTAAGGGATTTGTATTTTACCGCCCGGGGATACTGGACAAATAAAAATACGGCCAAAAATATAATAACAATACCAAATATTGTGAGTAATGACCAGACATGATAGGAATTAATATTAATGGCCTTAGGTCCGTCTTGGTTATTAGATATCAGATAGAGTGTATAATTCTTTTTTTCCAAACCAGTCAATCCTCAATTGTTTGAAAGATATCCATTAAACGGGTCAGGTCTTCTTCGGAAAAATATTTAATTTCAATGGAACCCTTCTTCTTATTGCCACGAAAATTGACTTTTGTTCCCACAATATGCATCAATTTTTCTTCGTATTCCCGTAAATAAGCCGGTTTTGTTTCCACAGGTTTGGTGACAGTGGGTTTGTTTTTACTGTCTTTCAATCCTTTGGCAAGTTTTTCAGTGGCGCGCACCGACAGGCCTTCATCCATGATCCGGCGCCACAGATTGAGCTGCTGTTGTTCATTTTCAATATTCAAAAGCGGACGCGCATGGCCGGCATTTAATTTTCCATCCCGCAAAGATTCCACAATAACTTTGGGTAAATTCAACAATCGCAGTGCATTGGAAATGCTTGACCGTTTTTTGCTCACTTTTTTGGCAATTTCCTCGTGAGACATATCAAAGGTGGTGGCCAGGACGTAATACCCCTCAGCTTCCTCAACAGGATTGAGGTCTTCGCGCTGAACATTTTCAATCAGCGCCAATTCCATCATGGCCACATCACTGGAAACCGGCAGAACGTGGGCAGCCACCCGTTCAAGTCCCAATTCCATACAGGCCCTTAACCGTCTTTCACCGGCAATTAATTCAAAAGCGCCATCGATTTGTCGAACAGTAATCGGCTGAATCAATCCATTTTGGTCAATCGATGCTTTCAGCTCCGCCATGGCTTCCGGATTAAAAGATTTCCGGGGCTGATGCGGATTGGTAGTAATATCACTGATATTGATCTCTTCTATTTTACTGGCTGACTCCACTACTTCCGGGGCCTCCGGAATTATTGCGGAAATGCCTTTACCCAGTCGTTTACCCAATTTTTTTGCCGTCATGTTCCAGTATTTCTCCCACTAAATTCATGTAATCCTGAGACCCGGCCGATGAGGCGTCATAGAGCACAATCGGTTTTCCAAAACTCGGGGATTCGCCGAGCCGTACATTACGCCGGATAACAGTTGAGTATAATTTATCTTTGAAATGATCTTTGATCTGATCCGCTACTTCCTGAGATAATCTGAGCCGGGCATCAAACATGGTCAATAACACACCTTCAATTTGCAGCCGTTTGTTCAGACTTTTTTGAACCAGCCGGATGGTGTTCAGTAATTGTCCCAATCCTTCCATTGCATAATATTCACACTGGATTGGAATCAAAACCGAATTTGACGCTGCCAGCGCATTCAGGGTTAATAGCCCGAGGGAAGGCGGACAGTCAATGATAATATATTCATAGTCTTCCAGGATGGGTGCCAGGGCTTTTTTTAATATCGACTCGCGCCCGATCACGGATACCAGCTCGATTTCCGCCCCCACCAGGCGCGGATTGGCCGCGACAATGTCCAAAAAGGGAATTTCCGTGGGAGTTACACAGGATTCAATGTTCTCTTTTTCAATCATCAGCTCATAAGTACTGTTTTCGATCTCTTCCGGATCAACTCCCAGCCCCTGTGTCGCGTTTGATTGAGGATCGAGGTCAATAAGAAGTGTTTTAACTTCCGATACGCCTAAACCCGCTGCAATATTGACAGAAGAAGTGGTTTTGCCCACACCTCCCTTTTGATTTGCAACAGTAATAACCTTCGCCATAAACACCTACCTAAAATATTTATTTTTAAACAATTACAATATTAATCACTTTGTTTCGACTGGTAATTTAATCCTGACACAGTCTAAAAACAAGGCTTTAAATATTACCTAAACTCACAAATTTCTAACTCCCCATTGCGATTTATGAGCGGTTAAAATTTAAAGAATATTTCTAATTTATCAAGCTATCAATTTCATTATAAATCATTTTAATTTTATCTTGCTGACCTGTCATAAAAATGACTAATGTTTTATATGAAATTAGACCCGATAAAATTGGTTTTTCCATAGGATTTTTTACCATTATCGAATATATTTTGAAACATTTTGAAATACAAAACTCACAGGTGAACTATGCTGGAATTATTAAGAAAAAGACGAAGTATTCGTCAATATAAAAGCGATCCGGTAAAGCCGGAACATTTGGAAATCCTGAAAGAAGCCCTGCTGCGCTCGCCATCATCAAGGAATAAACGTCCCTGGACATTTATTTTTGTCGATGATAAAGCCCTTATTGACCAACTTTCCCGGTCCAAGGCCCACGGCTCACAATTTTTAAAAGGCGCCCCTCTGGCGGTAGTCATTTGCGGCGACAGCGAAGTTACCGATGTTTGGGTTGAAGATTGTTCAATAGCCTCTATAATTCTGCAATTACAGGGAGAAGATCTGGGAATCGGCAGTTGCTGGATACAAATTCGCAACCGGTTGCATAATAATGATATGTCAGCCCAGGCCTATATTCAGAAATTGCTTAATATTCCGGAACGACTGGCCGTGGAATCAATCATTGGCATGGGATATCCCGATGAAGAAAAACAGCCGGTTCCGGAATCAGAATTACCATCAGAAAAAATTAAATATAATCAATGCGACTAATCGACTATAGAATCAATCAAATCCGGGTCAGGCTGAATTATTCTGAAAATGAAGTCCTGTCAAAGGTTTTAAAAATAACTCGCTTAAAACCGGTTGATATTAAGGATTTAAAAATCATCCGCCGGTCTCTTGACGCCCGTCATAAACCGGTTTACATTATGACTGTGCAAATCTCGACTGAGAAAAAATTGCCAAGGCACCGGGATATTCAAATTTACAAACCCAAAAGCGATCCGTTTAAACCGGTGAAAATAAAAAATTATACCGGTAAATCCCCGGTAGTAATCGGCGCCGGACCGGCCGGACTCATGGCGGCCCTGGTCCTTGCCGAAAGCGGTCTCAAACCGGTTATAATTGAACGGGGATCAATGGCTCAGGAACGGGCCTCGGATATCAAAAACTATTTGCAGACCGGCCAACTCAATCCTGATTCAAACCTATTGTTCGGCGAAGGTGGCGCCGGACTTTTTTCCGATGGAAAATTAACCGCCCGAAGCAAAGACCGACGGATTATTAAACTTTTCTTTGATGAATTGGTTAATTGCGGCGCGCCGGAAAATATACGCCTTGATGCGGAACCGCACCTGGGCAGTGACTTGCTGTTGAAGATCATTCCCCGCCTGCGGGAAAAAATTATTCATCTGGGCGGTATTTTTTACTTTAATGAGCGGGTGGACGCTTTTGAATTTGTACAAAACAGGATTAAGAGGGTTATTACCATCAATCAAACCATTGATACCGACGCTGTGATTCTTGCCACCGGCCACAGCGCCCGGGATATTTATAAATTTCTTTCCGTAAATGATGCGGGACTTGCGGCTAAACCCTTTGCCATTGGTGTCCGTGTTGAACTTCCGCAAAAGTTAGTTGACCGCACACAATATGGAAAATATGCCGGTGATCCGGAACTGGAAGCGGCTTCTTTTCGATTGACCCGCAAACCGGAAAATGGTGCCCGCAGTTGTTATACTTTTTGCATGTGTCCGGGTGGTGAAGTGATGCCGTGTGCTTCTGATCCGGGAATGATAACCACCAATGGCATGAGTTGGTCAGCCCGTGACGGTAAAAAAGCAAATGCCGCCTTTTTGGTGCCGGTTAATGAACAGGATTTCAGCAATTACAAAAAATCAGAATATCCTCATTTGGAGGGGCTTTTTTTCCAGGAATCGGTTGAAAAAAAAATCTTTCGTGCCGGCGGAGAAAATTACACGATTCCGGCTTCGCGGTTATCGGATTTTCTAAAGAACCGGGCGAGTGAACACCTCCCCCAACAGTCTTCCTGCAAGCGAATAACATTGACAAATATCAATGGAATATTGCCGGACTATGTGGAAAACACACTCAAAAATTCCGTGCCTAAAATGCTGAAGCAAATCGGCAATCCTAATCATGATGATGTGGCTGTCTATTGTGGCGAAACCCGCAGCTCCAGTCCGGTACGTATTCTGCGGAAAAAGGATGATCTGGAAAGTGTCAATATTGAAGGGTTGTATCCCTGCGGAGAAGGTTCGGGGTATGCCGGCGGAATTGTCAGTTCAGCGATTGACGGTATTAAATCAGCTGAACATTTGTTGCAAAAAATTAAAAAAGAAATACTCTGATATTATTCAACTTGTTTTTCCAGTAATTCAACAACATTTTTGAATTCTTTTTTATTCTCTTCATTCATATTCATGAGCCGGCGATGGGCTTCCAGCATGACTTTTGCCATACTTTCCTCGGCTTCATCAACGCCCATAATATTTTCAAAAGGCATGTCCAGTGTTTCCGGGTCTTCAATCAATAAGCAAATATCATCAAAACCAATATTATGCAGAAGATCAGTAATATCAGGATTCGTTGTCAACACGGTGATCCGGTGATTATATTTTTCTATTACCATTTGAGCAAGTTTCGCTAAAAGTCCGAGATTAGTACTATCGATATAATCTACTTCAGTCATATCTACCAAAATATTTTTGAATTCCCGGTTCCGGTCAAGATGATTGATAAAGGATGCAAAATTGCCACTCTCATTATATTTCAGGTCACCGGTTAATTTAATAAAATAGCGGTCGTCGTCTTTTGCAAATTTATATTCACCATTACTCATTCTGAACTCCCTTCGTTATTGCCATACAGGTTATATCATCGGGTAATTCTTCCGAATGTTTAAAATTAACTGCATCCATTAAATCGGTATAGGAGGCATTCAGGTTATTTAAAATATCAAGAATATATTGTTGCTGCTCTTTTAACCCTTTGGCCGGCAGGATTTCCAATAATCCGTCGGAAAACAAAAATAATTTAAAGGTTTCAGGCAGTTTTACATATTCGTTTTTATAATTAGGCTTTGGCATTAATCCCACGGGAAACCCCTTTATTTTCAGATACTTTGATCCTTCTTCCGATACTAAAATGGGAAAGGGAAACTGTCCCCCATTACAAAAGACTAACTCATTCTTATCATTATCGATCAGGCCGAAAAATATAGTCAAATGTTTACCGAGATCGGTTTCAAGCAGACGCTCATTGAGTTCATCCACTACCAAAGCGGGGTTGATAATCGATTTATCCTTTTCTTTTTTGTATTTGGAAATATAATTGGAAATGAAACTCTTGACGAAAATGGTGACAAAAGCGGATGAAGCGCCGTGCCCGGCCACATCAATAAAATAAAATCCTATATATCGTCCGTTAATTGTATAGTAATCCAAAAAATCACCGCTTAAATAGAGTGACGGTTCCAGATGCCTTGAAAATGTATAATTGAGGATGGTTTTATTGTTTTTCGGTAATAATTTAAACTGAATGGCTTTTCCCGCTTTTACGTCCTGTTCTATGATATGAAGAGTCGATTGTAATTTGTTGTTTGTTTTGATTAATTTTTGGTCTTTTTCAATCAGTTTATGTTCCAGGGTTATGACCCGTTGACCCGCACCGATACGACTGCGTAATTCTTTGGAATCAAAGGGTTTGCTCACATAGTCATCAGCCCCTGCATCCAATGCTTCAACAATATTTTCCTGCCCTGTTTTGGCTGTCAGCACAATAAAGTAAAGCGGAAAATCTGGCCGTTTTTCCCGAATTTTTGCCAGTAGTTCCAGGCCCGACATTTCCGGCATCATCCAGTCCACGCAAACAACAGCCGGTTCATTGATCACTTCCAGGTATTCGTACGCCTCGATACTATGGGTAAAAGAAATACAATTATACCCCCAGTTTCTCGTATATATTTCCAGCAATTTACAATTGGTTTTCTCGTCGTCTATTATTACAATCTGCATCTTTGATTTCATATTTTTTTATGTTCAATCACTACAACTAGTTTTTAATATCGGTTTAAAATATCGCGAATTCAACTTTTGCCGCTATTTTATTTCAGCGGAATATTATTAAGGTGAAATAGTATTTATCAAGAATAATACCAAATGATTTAGAGATCGACCGGAGTTTAGTAATTATTTATGAATAATTTATCGGGCAGATGAATGAGCGGAAAACATGTTTTTCTTACAGGATTCAATAAAAACCAGTATGCCGCCGGCAATCATCACCAGGTCTTCCAGAATTCTTTTCCAACCTACATAGGAACTTTTTGACTCCAGGGAAAAACAACCACATTCAATATTCAGTCCCCGCATCATTGCCGACGCGATCATAATGACAAAGGCTGTTGTTAACACTATCAGGATAAGTGATCCGGTTTCCGCAAACTGATTGAATATCAAACTCAGGCCAATACCAACCTCAATCCAGGGTATTATAAGCGCAAAAAAATTGATAAAGGGAATCGGAAGTATCTTGTAATGATAAATGACTTCAGCAAACCGGGCGGGATAAAGGATTTTATCAATTGCCGCGTATAAAAAAAGCATTCCCAAAACAATTCTGATAAGATCTATGATGCCAGACTTATACCTCATGGCCGCTCTCCTGTGCTAATCTGTCCGCCTTTTTCTATCCATTCCTGCCAACCGGCAGAATAATAATAAAGATTCTTAAATCCTTGTTCTTCAAGCCAAAAAGTCAGTTGCAATGCTAAATCGCAAGCCGGATCACTGCAATAGGAGACAAAAACCTGGTTGGATGGTACTGTCATCATATCCAGGTCAAAACTTTCCAGATCATTTACGGGAATATTTATAGCGCCCGGAATATGACCGCCGGCATATTCTTCCGGGCTTCTGGCATCCAAAAAAATTGGTTCCGGCGCATGGAATAATTGCAGCGCTTTCTGGAAATCAATGTCCGACAAAAACCTATCGGTTTCGCTGATGGTCTGGTTGCCGGGCTGAAAAACAGGAATAGCGTATTGTTTTTCTCCAATGAAAACGGTCCGTTTTGGAGTGATCAAAGCGATGCCGTTAGGAGATAAAAAGTTGTACAGCAAAGCAATGACAATCCACAAACAGACAAACACAGTGGTCTTTTTTATTATGGTTGATATGTATTGTTTGATGTTAGTATTCATATCTGTAAAAAATAAACAAATAGATTAACATTGACAAATAAGCCGCAATATTTTTTGGCTTTATATAGAATAAAGTGAGTAAATTGACTGATTTGTCGAACTACGTTGTAGTTCATGGTTACAATTCCATACTACGGGTTAACACCCGTAGTTATTCATATTGAACTACTTCGTTGTAAAAATAGTGGTGTCAAAAGTTTTTGCTCTGAACATTAGTTTCAAACTCTTTTTCATCTCCCCGT